>NZ_WBKL01000167.1:0-99972 GCF_015714705.1 Nostoc sp. NZL
ATGCTGATGGGCACGGACAATCGTGGAGTCAATCATCGCATATTCATTATCAGCATCATCTGCCAAGCGCTGAAACACTCCTTCCCAAACCCCCGTTTTTGACCATCGGCTAAAACGAGTATGAATCACTCGGAAATCTCCAAATCGCTCTGGGAGGTCTCTCCAGGCTATCCCTCCCCGATAACGGTACAGCACTGCTTCTACAAACAACCTATTATCTTTGGCTGTCACACCCACATATCCTCTTCGTCCAGGTAGTAAGTCTTTGATCTTCTCCCACTGGTCATCTCGTAGCGCATAACGTCGAGTCATTAGAACTCTATTTGGCTTATCCCAAGCATCACTGATTTTAGTTTACCTAATTGATGACACGCCCTAACAAAGAATAGAGTTGTTGTATGAAGCGATGCTTAGGTTGGGCTGCGCCAACGCGTCAAAAATCTTTGATTTCAATAATTACACGTGGAGCGATCGCTGCTAGAACACTGCTAACACTGGGTATCAATTGGAAGTAAATCAGCCAAACGTACAATAGCGATCGCGCCCCTTTTCTTTAGCCTTGTACAGTGCTTTATCGGCTGAAGCGATGAGTGTATTTGGCTTGATGTCGCAAGTAGGTATGACAGAAGCAATACCGAAACTAAGTGTGACGATATCCTTTATATCAGACTGTGCATGGGGAATGGCCTGATCGTGAATTGCTTGTTGAATCCTTTGTGCCACTTTGATCGCTCCTACTAAGTCAGTATTAGGAAGGAGTACCGAAAATTCTTCTCCTCCGTAACGCGCTACTAGATCAGCAGGACGATGAACTGTCTGTTGCACTGTTTGCGCTATTATGATTAGACAATGATCGCCTCCAAGATGACCATAGTAGTCGTTGTAAGATTTGAATTTATCAACATCCAATAAAATCAGTGACAGGCGTTGTTGTTCTTGTGCAAGGCGTTTCCATTCTGCTTGTAGTCGTCCATCAAAGCAGCGACGGTTAGCCACCTGAGTCAAACCATCTAGATTTACCAGTTGTTCTAGTTTCTGATTTGCATATTCTACTTTTTCTTTAGCAATTACTAACTCTGCTGTTCTCTCCTGTACCCGTTGTTCTAAAGTTTCTAAAGATGTTTGTAACTGAAGTGCCATGTTGTTAAATGATTTTGCCAGTTGACCTATTTCGTCTTTTGAGCTAATTTTGGCGCGGATATCTAAGTTACCTGCGGTAAATTGGAAAACTATATTCGTAAGGTAAATTATTGGTTTTGTTAGCAGTTGTCCAATGGCAAAAGCGATGATTGTCACTACTGAAGCAATAATTGCAAATAGAAACATTGCGTCACGAATTTGCTTTTCTACAGGTGCTAGGGCAACAGCAAGGGGCTGTGCGAACAACACAGACCAAGGTTTATATTTTAAACGAGCGATCGCAATCAGATTAACCTGATTACCTGTTGCTTTTAAAGATGCAATTAAATCTGACTGTTTCTGATCCAATGCTTGCTTAAGTTTTGACTCATTAGTTACCAATTCTTTGACAGGATAATTAGGCAAACGTCCTTCACGTTGCAGTTGAGTTACAACATCCAAAGGCAGAGGCACAATTGATTTAAAAAGTAGATTTGGTGCAGTGCTATGTGCCAGATAAATATTATTTTCATCTAAAAGAATAGCAAATGATTTTGCCCCGGCTCGTTCAGTTTGTCGAGTTACTAACTGTTGGACAACAGTAGCATTGTATGAAACACGCAACACACCCAATATATCACCCTTGGCATTGCGAACCGGACTGCTAAAAAAGAGGGTAACAAGGTCAGGAATTGTCGGCGATTGCTTCATGCTAGAAACAAAGGATAACTCAGTTTGCGGTGGGTTTTTAAAATAATCTTGAACTGATTCATCTTTGCCAATATTCGATGTATGTGTATCCAATACATTTTTCCCGTTTAAATCGAGCAAAGCGTATGAAAGAACATTGAGCATATCTTTGCGACTGAGACGGATTAATGTTTCTATCGCTAATTGCATTTCGGGACTGTCATCTCGCTGTTTTGGAGTGAGGCTGAGATAGCGTGCCAAACCTGGTAAAATCGCCTCTACGCGCACGGCATTGAGATTTCCATCAATAAAGGCATCTATTCTGTTAGCGGTTTCGTTAGCCGCCGCAGATAGCGCTTGTTTCGCGTTGTCAGTTAGCGCTTTTTCAGTTGTCTGTTTGTTGATAAATGCCAATAACAGCAAAGGAATCAAAGCAACAATGAGAAACGAAGCGATCAACCTTGTACGGATGCTGCCCAAAAGATTGTGCTGCATGGCTTTAAACTAGGACGGAGGGTTCAAGAAGGAAGAATTGAACAAACTTTTTAGCTCAGGAATGCGCGTCACGTTTCCAGAACGAATAAAAAAGTCTGCATATATCTTGGCAGTTTTGTAGATGGAGTTAGGGTTGCTAGATTGAAATAATTTTTTATTTTCACCTAAATCAGTTAGGTTTACTCCATCCAGAGCGATTGTATTGCTAGGAATTTTTAATGCTTTGCTGACGATCGCGTTTCCTTCCTGAACATTTTCTTTCCAGTAGCTTGCAGCTTCCAGCCATCCCCGCACAAATCCACGAATGTCTTCGGGGCGATCGCGGATTGTCTCACCACGAAAAACAATGATATCTAAAATCAAGTCAGGGGTTTGTTTGCTGGTAAATAGGATATGTCCCCCTAATTTCATAGCTTTAGAAACATGAGGTTCCCAAGTATGTCCAGCTTGAATAACATTATTTGTCAGGTGTTGAGGAATTTCTAAAGCCTCTAATTTAACTAAGTTCACATCATCGCTGGTTAAGTTAGCAGTTTTCAACATTTCAGTCACAAAAACTTCGCTAAAACCGCCTAGATTTGCACCCAGCTTTTTCCCTTTCAATTCAGCAACGGTTTTAATTTGTGATTGGGCGACTACTACATCTGCTCCTGTTGATTCATCTATAACAATCACGCCTTGTATATCTGGATTTGCGGCACTCAAGATTATAAAACTTCCCAAGGCCAATGTCATACCATCATACTTACCCGCACTGAAATTTGCTCGTTCCAATTGGGGAGATAGTTTATAAATTAGTTCTACATCTACTCTTTGGGCTTTGAAAAATCCTTTTTCTTGAGCAATGATGCCTGGATACTCCCCAATAAAAGATCCAAATATCACTTTCAAGGGAGGGCGTTTTAATTCGGTCGGTGCCCAAGCATGACAAGCAAATAGCAAACAGGCAGTAATGAAAAAAATACTAATATATCTGACTATTTTAAACATAGAATACTTGAGATTTTTTAATAATTGTCAATCAAATATTCAACTAAATCAACTATTTGTCCAAATTCAATTTTACGGGCGAGTTTTGTTAAATATTAAATTGAAGAAGTTTGTATTTTAGGATTTTTTATAATTAATTCTATAACAAAATTAGTGCTTGCTTCTAAAACAGCCTTATAGAATTGATTAATTTCTTATTGAGACATACAAATTAGATTGTAAAATATTAAGTATTTTTATTCTGTATATTCCAAATTTGAAGAATTATTTTCAGCATATATAATAAATCCCCAGATGTTTCGTTACCTTGTCGCATTAGGTTTGACTGCAATTGTCCAATACTGAAATGTTTCACCTCCAATCTGATCACTATTTTCACGGTATATTTGCCGCAAACACTCATAAAATGCTTGGGCTTCATTCTCCAATCCAAATGTCATTAAACACTTTAAGATGCGAGTTATCCGAAGATAATTGTGGTCAAATATACAGACCCATTCGCGTTTTCGATTTGGATAGTCTTCTGACTGGCTGACAAATATTTTTCCGTCATTATTCTTGTGGCGTTGCAATCCATAAAACTGAAGCATGACAGTGAAGGAGTGCAGCAAATTTCGACGTAAGTGTGGGTTGCTTTGAAATGCTTGAATTACTTCCTCATCAACAATGGGTGCATCATGATTGAATGCACTTCGCTCAGGTAAAGGGAACAACCACTGAATGTAATTGTGGACGCACTCTAATTCTTCAAAATTCCAAGTCCAAATATCTTGAATCATGCGACCTTCTGAATCTCTTTGCTCCTCCCCTAAGTAGAACGGAACAAGCATTGCAGTGAGTTGTTTTTCATGATTCATTGCAAACTACCTTCACAAATCAACAACAGTAGCTAATTTTGTAGTTTTTTACATGAATTTTTTTAAATAATTTACACTTTTGACTTAACTACTGGCTGTGATGCTTGTAAAGACTGGGGCAAACACCAGTCGGGACGCAAGCTAGCAGCGTTGCGTAAATAAATATGATGAATTGAGGCGGAGACTGGTAGATAGGCGTGGATTAAGAAGCGAATGCAGCGCTGTAAGCTGCCTTCAACGTGCATTTGCTGCACATCTAACATTGCTACATTATCCCAACCAGGACGCGCTCTGGCGATCGCAGCTGGAAAAATAGCATCCAAATCGCGTGTAACTGAGAAAGTCACACTAATCATGTCCGTCGGCTGGAATTGATTCCGGTTCTCTAGTTCATCTAGTAGTTCTGTCACTACCTCTCGCATTGCCTCAACAGTATTTTCTGAAACGGTTGTTGCCCCGCGAATAGCCCGCATTTGCCACTCCACGCCCAAATCCTCCTTAAAACATAAAAGTTAGGAATTAGGAGTTAAGAGTAAGAAATTGAGAGTTATTAACTCCTAACTCCTCACTCCTAAACGCCAGTTGCTCCACTTGGGGAAACCCCATCGCTTTGAGCGTCTCCCCTTCTCCCAAAGGGAGAGGCTAGCGCCAAGGGAGAAGACCGCACTGGCTCCTCCTAACTCATATTAAGGTCGATATAACCACAACGGTAAACCACTAGTAGACATTTCAAATTCGAGCCAATCAATACCAGCCCCAATTCCTGATGAAAACTGACGACTCCCTGGTAGAAGGCGACTCAATAAGGGTTTACGTTCTTCTAGGGTATAGCAGAGAGTTTTTTCTGGATCAAGTCCGACTAGTTCGGCTGTCCAGCGGCGGGCATCTTCTTCTGTGCCCAGGCGATCTACAACACCTAATTCCAGGGCTTGCTGTCCAGTAAAAATCCGGCCATCGGCGAAACTTTTCACAGCTTCTACTGTTAAAGAACGACCATCAGCTACTGTTTGGACGAACTGCTGATAACTTGTGTCAATCAACTCTTGCAGAATGCTTTCTTCTGGTTGAGTCAGTTGCCGATCGAAAGACAATATGTCTTTGTAAGGGCCAGACTTAATTACCTGAAAGGAAACACCAATTTTTTCTAGCAAGCGTTCCAAGTTATTCCCACGCAGAATCACACCAATACTACCCGTAATTGTTCCTGGGTTAGCTACGATGTGTTCGGCTCCCATGCCGATGTAGACGCCTCCAGAAGCCGATATATTGCCAAAGCTAGCGACGATTTTAATTTTTTCGCGCAGACGCTTCAGAGCGCTGTAGATTTCTTGGGAATCTCCGACTGTACCGCCAGGGCTATCGATCCGTAGCAGTAATGCCGGAAACTTTTTTTCTTCTACAGTTTTCAGGGCTTCTAGGACGCGTTTGCGAGTAGCACCCGCGATCGCACCAGTAATTTCAATCCGCGCAATTTGTTTTCTAAACTTGGGCTTAAACGGCCAAACCATGATCTGTCAACATACCTCGTAATAAACTTAATATAAGATGCCCAGCGGTCAGACGACCTGCTTTGCTCTGTTAAGAAACATGAGCAGGCATGGTGCTAATCAGGATTTTAAGGAAATTTTTATATTTTACAGAGAGTTTTTTTTGATATTCTCAATGGATACTAATCAATCCCTTGAATATTGCACCCAACACAAAATGCCAAAATCTAGTCTAGCGCCCAACGTGATGATTTAGCACAGATTATTTTAGCTGTTTTGGATAATTCAAAATTCTAAAAGCCTTGATATTTAACCTTTTTGGGTTTTTTAGGATTGCTTGATTACAGTAATACACCTGCGCTAGTTGTCAGTCATTAATAACTAATAACTAATTTATAATTAAGTATTTAATCGATAACTTCGGTCATCAATTTAGTTAATAAAAATCCATTCCGCAATACTAATCTTTATTTAGGTTAAGACCAGTAGTACTTTCGCTTTTGGAAATATTACTTTTTCTTCTCTTGTGCAGCCTATAGAAAACCTGAGGAAGCTATTTCCACTAGTTATGAATCTATTCGTAAAATTTGACACCGATAATAAGCGTACATATCAAACAGTGCCCCTACGAAACTACAGGTCAAGCTAATCACAAATAATCCACGCAGGGGAGTCCCGCTGCCAAAGGTGGCGAGAAAATGGATAATCTGAGTAGCGATCGCCTCAGGTAACTCTTGTAAACCAGGGAAGTGACCGATGAGGGATAGAAGGAGCAGTCCGCCACCAACTAGGAATATGGGAGCGACAAAACTAAAAATGATTGTAAGTAGTAAAGAGCGGAGAAAGTTAGTAAAAATAGTCATTTAGGACAAACTCCGTGAGTAGAGATGACAATAGCTGGATAGCAGTTTGTCAATTTCTACAATACGTGCGATCGCTCCTGACCAACCAATCTGTCAAAAATCTTAAGTTTTCATTAAAATAAACAACTACCAGTTACAGCACATGCAGGTGATATCAGAAAGAATTTTCATCTACAAAACCCTTGCAAAATAAAGGTTATAGCCTAGATTAGCACCTCCTTATTGGTTTACAGCACGTTTAATAACAGCTTCATTTTCTGAGAGCATCTTTAATCTAAGTTAATATTCAGCGTCATTGGAAGTGGGCGAGATGAGGGGCAAAGTAGCAGGGGAGAAAGGTTACAGCAAATCTTTCTCTTCTGCCCAATGCCCCATTCCTCATTCCCCATTCCCTATCCCAATGACTTCCGCTATTCTTAAGGCAGTTACCGAGTTAGCTACAGAACATTGAACCAGACTACATCCAAATCCAGTTTAGGAGAATGGAGTCAGCGACTGCTGGCAGCGATTTTTCTGGGTGGGCAAGTACTAGTTCACCTATTGAGGGGCAAAATCCATCGGCGCAACACCTTAGAACAAATGGCAGCAGTTGGGCCAGATTCCCTATTTATTGCCCTCTTGACGGCTATTTTCGTTGGTGCGGTGTTTACCATTCAAGTGGCGCGGGAATTTATCAACTTTGGCGCAGGAAACATTATCGGCGGAGTGCTTTCTGTAGCTTTGACACGAGAACTCTCTCCCGTGTTGACAGCAGTGATTTTGGCGGGGCGAGTCGGTTCTGCTTTTGCAGCCGAAATCGGTACCATGCGGGTCACAGAGCAAATCGATGCCATGTTGATGTTAAGAACAGATCCTATCGATTACCTGGTTATTCCCCGCGTCCTTGCTTGCTGTTTAATGCTACCAATTTTAACCCTCCTGTCTTTGGTAACAGGGATGTTCGGGGGATTAATAATTGCGACAAATATCTACAACCTGTCTGATACGGTATTTCTAGACTCAGCCCGTAACTTTCTTGGTATCTGGGATATTGTTAGCGCCATGATTAAGGCGTGTTGCTTTGGCATTTTAATTGCCGTAATTGGTTGCAGTTGGGGGTTAACGACAACAGGAGGAGCCAAAGGTGTAGGACAGTCAACCACAACTGCTGTTGTGACTGCCTTGCTGATTATATTTGTTAGCAACTTCTTCCTTTCTTGGTTAATGTTTCAGGGGACTGGCAATGCCTTCTTAGGCTTCTAAAACTGATGATTTAGGAGTAAAAAGCGGGGGCGGAGCGTCTCCGGTTCCGGATTATAAGTGAGGAGTTTTAACTTATAACTTATAACTCATAACTCCTGACTCCTAAAATAGGAGAGATGCCTACTAATAAAGCAGGATTTAAGACTGTGACCAGTTCATTTGCTCCTAACTCCACATCAACTGTGGAACTCAAGCCTAGTTACAATATACCTATAGTGTTGGTGATTGCCGCTATTCCACTACTGTTGGTACAACCGTGGGTAGGCTCCGTTTTCACACTGTTTGGTTTGTTTCTCATGTTTCAGGCATTAACGCTGCGTTTGCAATTTACCGCCACCGACTTAGATATTTACAGAGGCGAAAAATTGATTCGGCGCTTTCCCTACCAGGAATGGCAAAACTGGCGGATCTTCTGGAATGGAGTCCCCATACTGTTTTACTTTAAAGAAATTAAAAGTATTCACTTTTTGCCAATTTTATTTGACCCCAACACCTTGAAAAGTTGCTTGGAACAACGTTGTCCGCGTATTTAGTGCTGAGTTCCATCTGTGCTGAGTCATTTTGATCTAAACTCATAACTCAGCACTCGTAACTCAAGAATTTTATGGCAGGTCAGTTGTAATATTTCTGAAAGCTATTTATTCGCGTCATAGGAATTACACTATTGTTTATGAACCCAGAGGCATCTCAAACCCCAGAACCAATTGATGAGCGGTTGGCAGAAAAACAAGAACAGAACAATGCAGTTGAACATCCAGTCAATCCATCTGTTGAGTCAGTGGTAGAAACAGGAGCCATTAGCTCATCAGAAAACTACACAAGTATTGAGCCACTCATTTCCAATGCAGAAGTGGTAGATTCTACAGTAGAGCTAACAGAAAATTCAAATGGCGATTTTGTAGCGCAGTCGGAAGCGGAAAACGTCGCACTGGGGTCAGAAATAGGAACAGGTAATCATTCATTATATGCAGAAGCAGAGCAGCGAGTGGCAGAGTTGCAGAGCGCTGAAGCTGCTCTTAAGGAAGAAATAGCCAAGCTGCAAGCTTCTTACAAAAACCTTCAGGCACAAGTGAGTGAAACTCAAACCTCACTGGGACGACTTGTGCAAGAGTCGCTAGTGCAGTTAGAACAACGCAAACAAACCCTGCAAATTTCTGTAGAACAACTAGAACGCCGTCAAGAACGTATCCGCAACGAGATGCGAACCACTTTTGCTGGTACATCCCAAGACTTGGCAATTCGGGTGCAGGGTTTTAAAGACTATCTCACGGGTAGCTTACAGGATTTGGCCGTTGCCGCTGAACAGTTGCAACTGACGCCAACTGTGGTGGAACGAGAAAAACCATCTGTAAAAGAGGTTAAACCAGTTGAAACCCAACCTGGAATACCGCAATTTGCCCAACAGCAGTTTCAAGATACTACAAAGCAAATTCGCCGCCTAATTGACCAATACCGGAATAAACCAGATTATTACGGGCCAGCGTGGCAACTACGCCGTACTTTTGAACCAATCCACGCGGAACGAGTCTCTAACTGGTTTTTTACCCAAGGGGGACGGGGTGGTTTGCGGACAATGGGTAGCCGCTTACAGAATATTTTGATTGCCTCAGCTGCAATTTCGATATTACACAAGCTGTATGGCGATCGCGTCCGTACTTTAGTCTTAGCTAATACACCGGAGCGATTGGGTGAATGGCGGCGCGGCTTGCAAGACTGTCTGGGAATCGGCCGCCCAGATTTCGGCCCAGACCGAGGCGTGGTATTATTTGAGGCATCTGATGCTCTGGCTCAGAAAGCAGAGCGATTGACCAAAGCCAATCAATTGCCCTTAATTATCATTGACGATTCAGAGGAGCAAATCAGTCTGTCACTGCTGCAATTTCCCTTGTGGTTAGCCTTCGCTCCTGACCCCAAAACCGTGAGAAACTATGATGATGACTTTTAAATGAGTCATTGGTCATTAGTCATTGGTCATTGGTCAAGAGGTATTACTCTTGACTTTTTTAAATTTTGAATTTTGAATTGCATTATGGCTATTTGGTTAACTCTGTGCGGCGCAATTGCGGTTATAGCTTACCTACTGGGTTCTTTTCCCACTGGGTACATCGCTGTAAAGCAGTTAAAAGGTATTGATATTCGGGAAGTTGGTTCAGGTTCCACTGGAGCAACTAATGTACTAAGAACCTTGGGGAAAGGGCCAGGAGCATTCGTTTTAGTACTTGATTCTTTAAAGGGAGTATTAGCGATCGCTCTAGTTTACTGGTTATTCAATTTTGACCAGACTCAAAATTATATCCCACCAACGGTAGATGCACAACTTTGGCAACCGTGGCTAGTAACAATATCTGGGTTAGCTGCCATTCTGGGACACAGTAAATCGATTTTTTTGGGCTTTACCGGTGGGAAATCTGTTGCTATCAGCTTAGGGATTTTGTTGGCCATGAGTTGGCAGGTAGGTTTAGCAACAGTCGGTGTGTTTGCTGTCGTCGTGGCAATATCGCGGATTGTCTCTTTGAGTTCAATTGCAGGTGCGATCGCTGTTCCCATTTTCATGGTACTTTTACATCAACCGTTACCCTATATTCTGTTTGGCATTGCTGGTGGATTATATGTGATTTTGCGTCATCGCACTAATATTGAACGGCTGTTTGCTGGTACTGAGCCAAAAATTGGTCAAAATGTAGCGACGGAACCAGAACAAACGGCATAATTGACTAACTGCAAATAGATATTTTTCCCCCTCTGCTTCAGCCGGGGTTAAGCTTACGAACTAACTTTGCCTTTCATTAAACGGTGGAAAAGGCGGCAAGGCCACAAAAAAGCTCCACAAATACTTACTGAGGCGATGGCGGCCACAACTCGCCAAGTCGAACTAGTCCCACTAGCAGACTCTGAAGGATGAGCTTCTGTGCTTTTAGCTAATTCTGGCACTGAATGAGATAGCTGACTGGCTGTACTCACCCCTTCAATCGCTGCTCCAATTAGATAAGCTACTAGGGCAATTACTAGCCAGTTATTCATAATATTCAACTGTTTGAACTCTGAGCGTATACTTGACAATGAACAATCATTTGATTTATCGTGCTAATGATTGCCGCCTTGCCCGAAGGATAATCTACCTTCGGCCGTATCACGAATGAGGGGTAGTTTAGATTTTATATAAGTATTAAGCGTGCTATCTGCCTGGGCATCAAGCCCCTGCTTCGCTTTTAACTGCTGGAGGAGCAATTGTACTAAAGCAGCATCGTCAAATTGGAGCAGGGTGTTGACCTGGGTAGACTCGATTACAGCCCAAAGCTGTTGCATCATTTTGGCAGTGACCATGAGTCTGTAACCTCTTAAGCTTTTCTTTATATTTACACAGATTTGGAATTTGTGGTCAGTTTTTATCTGAAGATTTATAAAGATGTAAGCTAAAAATGCCTGAGTAAGCCAATACAGTTAAGTTATGGCGGTTTTTCAATTGATTGAAATACAACACTCCCCATTCCCTGCCTGTGGTCTATAAAGAAAGAAAATTGCTGTCAGACATTATCATCCTCTCCAACTCTCCTTCACAAGGCTACGGTGTACACACAAGTAGACCCAGAGCTAGTTTCCAGGCGAAAAAGGTGGATTTCTCTTGTTCCCATGCAGAGCATGGGAATGGGTTATTAGGGGCTGCCGCCTCAAGTCAGACATTGAGTCAGAGACTCAATGAATGCATTCCCAGTCTCCGACTGGGAACGAGTCAAGCCTTATCAAGCTAGGTTTTTAGGACTTGTGTGTATACCGTAGCCTTCACAAGAAGGGAATTAGAACAAGGCTTTTGAAAAACCACAATGCAGACATACGTCAATCAGCGCTTTTTGTGGAATCAACCTTCAGTCGTTTTTACTATTGAGTACTTTGACTATAGCAATCCTAAATCATTCGTGAGAGACAAAATCGCTGTCATGCTTATAAATCCGTAATTTTTCTTACCGTATTTTCTCAAGTTTCAATTCGGATTGCTATAGAAGTTTATTTTGAACGTATTACACAAGACGCTTCTTGTCCAGAAGGATCGGGAAAAATTGCTAAAGTGTGATATCCGGGGTTATCTGTTCCATATATCACTCGGAAAGTATACAACTTGTTCTTACCTTGCCCTTCTGTAACAACTGTTAAAAGTGTATTGCTAGTGTTAGGAAGTCCAGGAATATTCAGTTTTTGAATTCGTCTGAGTTGAATTACATTGGCTGCTGAGTTTTTGCAATCTCCTGTACTAGTATTAGGTTTTGGGCCAAACTGCATACATACTGGCCCATCAAAATCCATAGTTACTTGTGATGGATCGTTTAACCAAACTTTTTTAATTACTTCTCCAGCCTGAATAAAGCTTAAGTTTGTTCCTTGCTGATAGGAAACATTGATCGTAGGTATTAGCCCCCCTAAGCCTTGCGCTTGGCAGGAAAACATGGAACGCAGAACGGCGTTATTAGCTACAGCGCGACCTGCCAAAAACAACATAGCAACCGAGAAAACAAAGGAAGCTATCGGTAGGAAATAATAATTATCTGGGGTATTTCCTGACAAGTTAGTATTCTTTTTCATGGTTGCAAATGGGGAGATTGGTAGAGAAAACAAGGGGAGATGCAAAAAATGGCGAGAAAACTAGTTACCAATTACCATTACTCAATCAAAAATCCAAAATTGGTGTAAATACTATCTCCTAAAACTGCATTGCTTGATTAACGTATATTTCAATATTTGTGCCTGCTGGCAAAAACCAAACATTAGTTTGTTGTGACATTTGGGCGATCGCCTGTTGATTACGTTGGGCAATTTGGGGTACTACAGAGTTCAAACCACCTTCCACAATCCCGGCTGCAAGGTTGCGTCTGTTCTTGGTGACAGTAGTAAGAGTTGTGCTGCTACTGGTATTGCCGTCAACGGTAGTTTGTGAAGTAAGTGGTTGGAGTTCAGTATCACTACGATTTATTAACTCTGCGGCTTTACTAATACCTCCCAAAACAAATAGTCCTGCATCCATTGATGCTATTGACGAACTTTGACCAGGAAATCTATTTGCTATTAAAGGTTTACCTTGGGAAGCGCGAACAAGAATTGTATTGTTGGGTAAGCTTCGTTCTGTAAGGTTGCCATCATTTTGCGAGATAACTTTAACTACGCTCATCTGCAAAAGACCTTGTTCGGAAAGTGAACGAATTTCAGTGAGAAATTCGGTGTTCGCAGGTACAGCGATCTCACCATCCGTAGATTTTAGCGGTTCTTTCAACCGGATAACAAATATGTTTTTCTCTTCGTCTCCTTCGCCATTCTTTCCTCTAGAAGTTTCCCCAAATATCGCTGTTGCCAACACAGCTTTGGCACTAGTTCCTACTGCTACGGATTTCTCTCCCTGCTGTTGCACTTGATTGACCGCAGGGGCAGGAGTTTCAGGTTGCGGGGTTTGTTCAGGATTGGGGTTTGGTGTTTGTTCAGGATTGGGGTTTGGTGTTTGTTGTTGCACCTGGGTATCGCTTGGAGGTGGATAACTACCTGCCACGGTATTAGCTTTATCATCGACATTGACTTGACCGTAGCTACCTAGCTTTGCTAACCTTGCCCACTCTTCAAGTGGACTTGGTGGAGGTGGTGGAGTTGTACTGACTACGGGTTGAGTGTCTGGCTTCACAACTGGTAGCTGGGCTATTGGCAAAGGTTGAGAAGCAGGAACTTTAACGATGCGCTCAACTGTAACTGTTCGAGGCACGTAAGCTGTTGGTGGGGGTGTTGTTGGTATCACTCTCTGTCTACCTCTAGAAGAAACTGACGGTTCTGGTTGTACGGCTACTGTCGGTGTTGATTTTGCAATTCTGAGCTTTTGTTGGGCGGCTTTCACCAACTCTGCTTGTTCTGTTAGGGCTAATTTCGTTTTTAGAGTATCTATTTCACCTTCTAGCTGTTGAGAGCTAGATTGATTAATTGGCTGCGATCGCACTTGCTCAGAAACAATATTTTTTGGCTTTTGACTGCTGGTGTTCATCAACTGAGACAAAAACACACCACCAACCAAAACTATGGCTAAGGTAGCAGCCCCTACCAAGCCTAATTTTGCAAAGGGGTTAGATGATAGGGGTTGCTTAGTCTGAACTTCTTGTGGAAGAGATAGCGACTCCTGCGGTGTTGCAGAGTCTTCTGATGCTTGGGTATCGGTAGAAGAAGATTCTTCTTCAAAGCCGACCAACCTTGCCATCCGCGATTCCCAATCAAAAGATTCTACATCTTGTTGGCGATCGTCGGTAGTTAGAGTCAATAGATTTTGTGGAGGAGTTTCTGTGGGAATTGAATATCGAGTCATGGTAGACCTTGGTTTGGATTTCCAGAACAATTTTTATCTTGGATTTCACAGACATTATAAATTTCTAACCTGGCTTCACCAAGGCGGTAAGCTGCGAAGTGCGATGGGAGTGCTGCATTTGGTAGTGAAGTTGCTGGTTCATCTATTGTTCTAACTAAAATTTGTTTATTAAACGAAATTGATTTTCCCAACTTATCATAACCGCTAAAAACTAATTGATTGGCAAGCATCTCCACTTTCCACTTTCCGTCGCCTACTTTTGTAGGTTGTGAAACTTTTTGTATGACTAATACATTTTCAGTTCCTCTATTAACATTTTCAAATTGACTATCTGGATTTAAGTTAATCAGTTGTGACTTAAGTTTTGGCTGAAAATCCTCAGCTACCAGTTGGGAACTAATTTCCCAGACTGTTGTTGGCGGTTGCTGCGGTGACCATGTAAGCATTAAGCTCATACTTTCACCAACAAAGCGCCGAATAGTTTCTGGTTGTCGCTCTAAATTTTGCTGGGGGTCTACGGTTATAACACGACCATCAACAAGTTGGACTAAACTTTGAGGTGTGAGTTGCCGACCTAACTGTTGTAGCATAGACCCATGAAATATCAATAACAGTAAGGTAAACACATTTAAACCAAATGTTCCTACTGCCAACAGTGGTAAGGGGTTATTTTTCTTATTTTCTGGTTTAAGTAACTGCATTAATATTTTATTAATTATATAGATTGAACTAACATCAAATGAATTAGAAATCGTTTATCTTATAAAGTTATCAGATGTTCTACTTCCGCATTCTTTTAATTTATCTTCGTTCAGATTGTTGTAGTCATCTAGCAAACATAGATTACGAATTTCATAAATTTCTAATTTGTCAGCACGGATACTATAAATTGCTTTTTGCAGGGTAGTACCATTGCCTGCTTGTGAATTAGCAAAATAATCTGTTGCACGAACAAGTAAATCTTTATTAAAAGGAGTTATGAGTTCTGCACCACCAACTCGGTTTTTTTGAATTAAGTCAGCTACCATACCCACTCGCCACTTACCTGGGGCAATTTGTTTTGGTGGATAAACCCGCTTAATAACTAATTGTGATGTCATAACTTGATTGGCATTTTCAGAGAAAACTTCTGGCGGTGTCATTTCTGCAACTGTGCTTAAGAAACCTTTGCGAAAGTCTTCTGATAAGGCAAAACTAGCTATCCAACTGCTGGTACTAATTTTTTGGCTACTACCTTGAGGTGTTCTAATAAGAATTCCTAAATCTGATTTGGGATTTGCAACTTCTTCAATAGTTTGTGCTGGCAAGGTTCCAGACCAACTAAACATTGATATCATCGTTTTGCTGATGAATCGGCGAATTGCTTCCGGTTCTCTTTCTAAATCATCAATATCAGCTACTGGTTTACCATCTATTAATTGTACAAAGTTGGGAGGTTTTCTCAGACTGAGTTGGCGAATATTTATCCCTTGGAATATGAATAAAAGTAAAACTAAGATATGTAAACTAAAGGTAGCGATCGCAAAAATTGTCAAAACACTTCCTGTTCTTTGTCTTTTTTCTAGTAAACGCACCATTTACTCATCTCCTCCTGCAAAAAATTTCAGCTATTATATATGATGATTTGCATATACTCAGCAGTCAGGAAACTAGCCAATACTAGATTCTTCTTAGGGAATTTTGAATTACTTATATCCTTTCCTTTACTAAAGAAGCCGTATTGCTGATAGCACTGAAGACTGCAAAACCGCCAGCAGCAGCCACAAGTAAGGATAAAATTGGTGCTAAAATTCCCAGAAAAATTATAAACCACATTAAGTCTGGATCAACATTAGCATCTTGACCTGGCCCATTTACAATAACTGCGGCAGTCAGTACAGCAATAATATTGAATGAAATCTTGGCGATTCCAATAGATAAAAATCCGGTCAGCCATGCAAAAATTGGTTTACCAGCTACAGGTAGTAAAGATCCACCTACAGCTATTGGCCCTAAAGCTGCTATCAGCAACATAGTAGCTTCTATCAAATTCTGGAAGGCATATTGTAAGGAAACTAAAAAGTTTTTGATGCTCGTTTGGACTGTAGAACCTAACAAAGAATTAAATGAGGTTTCTGATACAACGCCAGTGCCATATCTGATACTATCTACCTTCGTTTGTAGTCTAATTATCCAGCTTTTATTTCCGTATGTATCTCTATATTTCTGCCAGAGAGTGTTAACTTTTTCGGCAGCTTTGGCAAAACATTGATTTTGTTGTTCACCAGTAAGTGATTGACAAGGGCGCAGCAAAGAACCAGCTACTTCTTCAGCAACACTCATATTCAGTGCTTGCTGGTACATTTTATCTGCATCTGCTGATACCACTACTTGCTGATTTACACTGTTTAAAAAATTCCGCATTCCCAATGTCAGGTTAGAAAGTATACTTCCATTACCTGAATTACTTAACAGGATCACCACTAGGAAAGGCCAAATTAAAGCTGATATGGGACGGGTATATTCGTAGGATATTAAGTCTTTGAGGAATTGTACCATAAAAAATAACAGGGTACCTACCGCAAAAAAAATACCCAGATTTGTCAGCGCTCCATACAAGTTATCACTGGTGTTGTTTTGTAATAAATCCAGCCATTGTTTGTCCCAACCTTCAGCAATACTTTGGGAAGTTGCAGTGCCATTATCGAGAATCTCATCAATGCCTACTTGAATGCCTACTTGGGCAAAAATTAGTTGAATAGCAAGTTGCATTTTGCGTTTTTGAATATTTTTTAGATTTTTTTGCTTTCACTAAGGGACAAAATTGTTCAACTTCAGGTGAAAGTCAGTAAGCGAAAAAGCTTTCTCTCGTTCCAAGCCTCTGGCTAATCATAAAATCTTATTTATCAACTTTTCTCCCAAACAAATCTAGTTGAGAAGTAGCGCGTAAAAGTCCCGCAGCTTCTGTAGATGTTTCTACTCTCCGAGCGCGATTCGCCTCTTCTGCCTGTTGAGAAATGTTTGCCAAGTTTAAGTTGGAATATTGCAAAGACTGCTCTAATTGCGTAGACTTTGCATATGATTCTCCAACAATTTTTATCTGCTCTTTTTGGATTTTCAGTGATTCTTGGTTGGTAATTAACAATGGTGCTAAACCCTGAGAAAGTACTGTTGCTACAGTGTCAACAATACCATTTTTATCCTTAACACCACCTAGAACACTTTGCCTAAATTTCTCAATTTCGTTCATTAATTCATTGTCCTGATTTACATCTGTAACACTCTCAAGAGCTTGTTGAATATTTTCTAGCTTTACTTTTGTCCGAACTTGTCCATTCTCACCAAGTACGCCTTCCGCTGCTCCACGGGTGATTACACGATTGAGTTCATTACTAACTAAATTTCCATGCACAGCGGAATTATTTTCAAAGCGGTCTGATTTAGAATAGAGAATCAAATTATCACGAACCTTTTGTCCAGCATCAACAGGGTTAGGTATATTCAATTCTCCCCTAGAATTACTTAGAGCATTTTGACTTTGTACTTCCACAGGCTTTAAGTTGTCGCTCAAATTATATTGAAGGTAGTTTTGTAAATCTGTGGAATATGATTGAAAATCAGTCCAAACTTGGCCTAATCCCGTCTGAACTTGTGCCATTGCTGGTAGGATTGCCAGGGATAGCAGCGTAAAAGTAAAAATGGTTGTTTTTCTCATACATCTGTGCCTGAAAAAGGTAGACTAAATTGAGTATTGAGTCGTAAATTTAGCTTTTTAACTATGATTTATAACTTTCTTTTTAACCCATTGTTAACTGCTTACAATACACGATTAACTTCCACGTAAAGTAGCCACTAACTGACGTGCAAATGCAGAAATTGCTTCATATTTATCGCTGTGAAGTTGCATCATTTTGCTACGTGCAGTTTGTTCATAGGGGTTATTCGCAACTGCTGCCAATTGTTCATAACCTGGATAGTAACGGCAGAATGTATAAATACCGTTATCATCTAATAGCCATTGGCTATAAACACTTTCTTTCCGGGGAAAAAAGCTTTCTGAGGCATTACGAGCAATAATGTTGCGGGGATACTTTAAGATATCTGCAAAACTATCCACTGCAACTGGCTGAATGCGTCCAATCAACCGTGTTGTCAGGTTTTGCAAAATTTTAGATGCAGCTTTAGATTTGGCAATAGTATCAGGATCTTGCCCTGATAAGATGACTCTGATGCCGGCTTTAGCACCGTTCGCACAAATTCTCCCAACTAAGTCAGAAATTTGCTCGAATTCAAATAGAATTGGTGCTTCGTCAATGAAGAATATAGAAGCTGGACTACTTAATGCGCGTCGTAGTGCTGCTGAATAGGCACTCAAAGATAGTACGGCTGCATCTTCACTATCTGATAGGTTTCTGAGAGCAAAAACTAAAAGTTGTGCATCGGTAGGAAAGCTGGATGGTGCAGAAATAGCTTGTCCCACACGGCTAGAAAGCCAAAACCGCAACCGGAGTTGAATTTGACTGAGAGCGTCTTCTACTCTGCCAGTTAAAGTACTTAGCTGCAAGTGTTCTGGGGAACAAAAATAGAGAAAATCTTTTAAAGTAGGGGTTTTTTGCCAAGCCTGGGTACCAAATCCTCCCGCCATCGCCTGTCGATATCGCTCTTGTATGCCCTCATCAGCAAAGAAGGCTTCTAATGCTAAGTTGAGCAGCGATCGCACGGTTTGCGATAAAATTTGACTTTCAGTCGATGATCCTAAAACCATTGTCATCAATGCTGATTCTAGGAAGGCGGTATAGTCGTTAAAGCGATCGCGCTGTTGTTCTGGATCTAGCGATCGTAAATCTGGCTGTTCAAATAAGTTATTCGATTGTTTGGAGATATCGAAATACGCTCCATTCCCCTCCATAAACTCTGTATAGTCTGTGAATGTAGATGTACCATCAGGTTTAGGGAAATCTAACGCCACTACAGGAATACCATGCGCCAACGCCTGAGTCAAAATCCCTGATACCAAAACCGATTTACCAGCACGAGTTGTGGCAAACAAAGCTAAATTTTTGTGTTGATTAAACAAATCTAAATGTATGGGTGTTCCACCTTCTTCAGCAATCAACTCAAAGCCTTGTTTATCACCACGTTTAGTTAAGACTAAAGGCATCAATCCGGGAACTTCACTTGTTAAATATAGCTGGCGACGGTTAAAGGGTGTTGCCAACAAACCTTCCCAAACTATCGGTAGAGTTTGCAGCCAAATTTTCCACGCATACTCAGTTTCCCTAATTACCCTTGCTGGACGTTGAAAACAGTTTTCAATATATCTTGTTGCTTCATCTAATCTCTCGACAGTTGGACGATGTACCAAAATAGCGATACTCGTATAAATCGGGACTGCACCTTCAAATAATTGTTCTTGTGCTGCTACCGATTTCTTCAACTTTAATTGAGCATTGACATCAATAGTTTTGCTTTTTTCTTGAGCCATGATTGTCGTCATGTTTGACTGTTTCAGCACTCGTTGCAAAGTAGTTTTCACCAATGCTGGATTTGCCGCAGTCAACTCACAAAAAATTTCTGTATCTACTACTGTTTCTCTAGCCAACAATTCCCATAAATAGCGCAGTTGAGCAGATTTATTTGGCCAACCCCCGGGTTTTTCGAGAAATGACAGTGCGCCAATATAACGATTGTTAACATTAACCCAGCGGCGATCGGCACAAGGTACGCTAGACTCCATCAGCAAAGTTGTGCCGTGGATATTGTCTATCAGCAATTTACTACTAGCTAAATCTGAATTAACTTGCTCGTGCAGTCCTTGTTCATCTAAAGTCATTAACTGGGGAATCTCTATTGGCTGTGTATCATTAAACCTTTTCCAGATGTCCTCCCAGAGTTCATCAGCTGTCAAAGGCTTTACATCCAATCCCATTTGGTTAGATAAAATTTGTTCCCAGCGCAGGAAACCCTGTTTGTAAGCATTTGTAATCAGGGTTTCGATGCGTTGGTTTTCTACTTCTGAGAGTTCACCTTTAAATTTCAACCACCATGATTCAGCTTTGACTAAAAGCTTCTCTATCCAATCATCTGCATTTGCGGAGTTAGATTCAACGGTGTAAGTGACATAAATCCGCAAGAATTTTGGCTTTCGAACACCAGAAATAGTCAGTTCTTTGATTCTAGCTCTCTCTGCCATCAACAAATATTTGATATCTCGTGATGGCGCATTCTTGATTAGCGATGCTAATTCTTTTTGGCGCTCTTTGTCGGAACTAAAAGATCCCAAATGCAGCGTCATTCTTTCACCGCTAGGGATGTCTTTCAATCCAGCTTCAATGTTATTAAAGAGTGTATCGATTTGTTCGGGTCTTAAAGTGGTATGAATTCCCTTACAGTCAAAACCAAAAACAAAGCAGAACCGATCTTTTTGAGTGCCTTTTGCTAAAAGGTAAGCACCAATATCACGTCCATTCATTGCTACACGTAGCATTGTCGCCAAGTGTAAGGCATCTTCAAATGGCGTTAATCTACTTTCATTTCCGGCGACGCCGACGCTTTGTTTTCCGATTTTTTGCTTCATGGTTAACTTCCAGTAAGCTTTGATAACGAGCAAAGCCTCTTGTCCAAGCGGGAACACCAATAAATTTACTTAAAAAACTCCAACTCCTACCACCAGTTAATATCCACCAAGTTCCTATTCCCCAACCAGTCATTAGTACTGTCCACAGCCATTTTTGAAACTCTTCTTCAAAAAGACCCCCAAAAATTCCATTGATAATAAAGTAGGAGGCTAAGGCAATTACTGTCCAAGGAAGAATTTGATCGGCCGGAATTGGGCCTAGTGAGGGTTGGCTTCCCAGAACTTGGTTGACTGGACGAAATTCTTGTTCCCGCTCTTGAGACATTTGAAATTTCTGAATTATTTACTGCTATCGCCAATTACAAAGCGTGTGAGTACATCAGCAATGGTAACAGCAACAACCACTAATAAGGGTGTTCTGGCAATGCTTTGCCAATCTTCATCTTTACGCACTGCGTTAATCACACCAACCAAAGAAATTGCAATATAGAGTAAGTAAATTGCCCGCAACACATTAAATATCAAACTTACTGCTGTGTCGCTACCACCAGCATTTGTTGACGAGCCATCTTGTAAGGTTTTTTTGAAAAACTTTTCAGCTTCCCCAAAAAACTGTGCTTGTGCAGGGGCTGCAAAACAGTCTAACCAATATAAACTCAGAATGATGGCTGCTGCTAAAATTTGTAATAATATTAGCGATCGCCTTGGTAAATTCACCTGCTGCCCAATTTGCTGGGTGATGACTGTAATTAAACTACCAACTAGTAAACAAAAAAGCAGGATAGGACTTTTTAGGCTGATAACGCTTACAAGTACAGCACAAGCAATTAAAAAGGGTATAGATTCAACCAGAATCATCAAGCTGGATTTCAGCCCCAGTCTTAACTTATGAGATCCTTTGACTGTGCTACCAGTTAAAGCTTTGAAAAAGTTTCTCCCATGAGAACTTTGTCTAGACATTTGCTAATTTTCCTATGATGTACTTGAGTGTTGGTTGTCTAAAAATTTACAATGTTTAAATCAATTTAACATGATTTAACATTTATTTTTAACCAAATTTCTGAACTTGCAGTAAAGTCTTACATTATATACAACTATTATTAAGTTAAATAAATATTAATATTTATTTAAAAGCAAGTATGCGTCATTTGAGAAGCTAGGTTGTGAGCCTCAAACCAGAACTCGCTCCCACAGTCCTCCTCAAGTTTTGCCCTGCTAGTGATTTAGCCTCACTTAGAGGTTAGGGAATGCAGTAAAAACGGGAGATAATGTTTGGGAGCATATTAAAGTGTGAGTTTTATATTTAACCTTCAGAAGACCATGTAAGTAATGCCTAGCAAGGTTAGCAGCATTATTCATACAGAATTTGTACAGAAATTTGCGCCAAGATAGTTATATCTCATACTGACATATCTTAAGTTATATGAACACTACTACATAATGCTATCAAAGTAAGTATTTATTCTCTTCTTTTACCTACAATTGGTAAAAATTAAAACTAGTTAACAAGCGTATTTAGTTGTCTAAAAGTCGGAATTCAATACAACCTTGCTGTTGTTGCTGGTCTAATATCCCTAATATCTATGGGTCAGAATAGTTAAAAAAGTTCACCCGTCAACTATGTTATAATTAGATAGTTGAGAAATATTTTCGGTCATGTAACTGACTATTATAGACACCTCTCCGAATCTAAATCTCTACACCCTTTGATTCTGGGGGTGTTTTATGTCAGTTTATATTGCCAATCTATCCTTTAGAGATGAGAGTCTTCAGCATTGCAAAAATTGAAATTTTTAGTTAGCCAAACTGTATTGGAATATTTAGTGTAAAACTGATACATCTAACTGTCCCAAGATGTGCTATTGGAACGGACAAGTTTAGTGTGTCACAAGCCCAGATAATATACGGTTACTACTTGAACTTATGCCAACGGATATAATTACCCGTCCTGAGTCACTTACAGAAGATTGCTTCTTTACTTATGCCCTTGGGACTGATTTGCACGATACTAATTCGACAGCCCAATATTTACGCAGAATCAGGAAAGAAGATAAACCCTATATCGACATAGCTGTTTCTCCCAGACCTGGCTATCGGTTTGAGGTTTGCCTGATCCCAGTTGAAGGGTTCGCTAAAGAAACAATATTGACAAAAGATGGCTTCGCCAAAGCTTTAGCGATTATTTGTGCTGTATCTAATAAAGCTAGGAAACGATTCCCCTCAGGAAACGGACAAGAGATTGTCCGGTGTCAATTTAGCAACTTAGCTGATGCAGTCGCTGTAGCAAACAGATTGTCTGCATTACCCTCTAATATGTATGAAACTCTCGCCAAGCTACCAAATGCCTTGTAATATTGCGTCCGCTTGAATATTTATTATTTAGGACTGACACAAAGAGATTTTAATGGTAAGTAACTAGACGGACTTGAGATTAAAAACTCAATGCTTCATACTTCATCTGTTGAAAAAAGTCTTGTATAACAAGACTTTTAACCCTTTTTGCACAGTGATCCATAATTCAAAGTGAGTTTTTTTTATGCCTACAAGTCCTTTACGTGAAGAACCTCGTAACCAGCGAGCGCCTGTAATTCGTACAAGTAATGAATTTATTCTTTTAGAATGGTTAAAGTCAACTGGTCGTCTGATAGAGCGGGAACATCAAGAATCTGAGTATCTAAATGAAGTAGAAGAGATTTCAGAAATGATAGACCTTGACGATATCCCTTACGATCATGACGATGACGATTCTGACATGGATATAGAAGCCTAGTAGCGTAATTCGTAATTACTTACCTGAAGGGTTTCATTGATTTGGAATCTGTACTTCATTTACGCTGAAAGGCTAAGAATCCCGACTTTTTAGATAAGTCGGGATTCTTAGTATTAAAATGTGAGTGTGTTTAATTGTTGGACTTGAGTAATAGATAAAATAATTGTCCATTGCTGACTGTGACACCAGCGCGATCGCCTGCTAATTTCCCAGTACCTAAAAAATAATCTACCCTACCTGCACCTTTAATTGCGCCTCCAGCATCTTGGTCAAGAACATAGCGACTAACGATGCGCTCCTCCATTTTTCCGGTAGGATTAGCAAAGGGAATGGAAGCTCGAATGAACGCTAAAGCACCAGGAGGCATGAGAGATTTATCTGTAGCGATCGAACGCTCTGCTGTTAATGGTACGTTGATAGAACCTTGGGCTGGTTCACCGTGGTTTTCTTGAAAAAAAACAAAACTGCGATCGCGCGGAATATAAATATTTAATTCTTGGGGATGCTTTTGAAAATAGTCGAGAATAATTGGCATAGTCATCCTTTCTAGCGGTAATTTGCCATCATTCGTTAATTCTCGCCCAATGCTTTTGTAGTTATAAGCGATATTACCCGCATAGCCGATTGTTGTCTGAGTCCCATCGGGAAGCTGAAGCCTCGCTGAACCTTGAATTTGAGCTAAATATGGTTCGAGGCGATCGCGAAACCAAAACAACTCTAATCCTCGTAATTTCCCTTTTGCGCCTTGTAAACCATCTGCTCCTTCTAATTCTTCGCGTGTAGGATGAGGCTTACTCCAGGAGTTTAAATCAGGAGGTAATCGATAAACAGGATAACGATATTCTGCTGTGGCAACACGACTGGCTGCGTAAAGCGGTTCATAATAGGCGGTGAATAAAACAGAACCTTTGGTATCGTTACCAACTGACTGGTAAAGAACAAATTCCCGCTCGATGGCTTGATGTAATTCTGTTGCAGAATTAGTTTTTAATAAAAGTTCGCGGAATCTTTTCAAGCTTTTGATGACGCGATCGCGCGTAATCCCAGCCACCTGATAGTTTTGATAAGTAGCCGCAGCATTAGCCGTTTGCAGGTATTGGAGACTGCGAGCGATCGCACTCACCAGCGCCTTTTTGTCTGGTATTTCTCCATATAGAACCTCATCTAAACAAGAAGCATCATCCTGACAACAAGTAACTGGTAGCCTCTGAATCAATGGTGTTTTTTGTTTTTGTGTAAATGCATCTTGATTTTCAGCAGTCAAGGAAACTGGTATATTCCACTTTTTTACGCGACATTCTGGCGGACTAAGTTCCTGATGCGTCAAAGATTGCATCCGCACCAGCAAAATCGACAAAACCACAGGTAAGCTGATAGCGATAACTTTATTAAACTTTGCTAACCTAGCAAGTGTCTTATTCATCAAAATTTAAAATCTTTGATATTATCCCATTTCCCTCAAATTCAAAAAACAAAAATAATTTAATTTCTCAAAACAACAATTTTTACTACTACCCAGCCCCCAATCCTTATTCATTCATATTACGATAAGTGGCAACTGCTGAAGGTGATATTCGGTTCAAATATCGAAATATCCAGTATTTGAAAATGGTATCTAAAATCACTGGAAATGTAGCAATAAATAAGAAGATAAAATCTCGATTTGCTGGTAATCCCCAATGGCGAGATACTCCTTCTAGGAGAACTTCCCAACCATGAGGAGAGTGGAAACCTACAAATATATCGGTAAACAAAATGATGATAAATGCTTTGGCACTATCACTAAGTCCATAGACAATATGATCAAAGAAATCTTTAATTACAGCAATAGAAGTCTTGCTAACGACTAAAAGCCATATAAAAGCAGCGACTGAAAAAATATCTGCAAAAACATTTTTGATGGCATTAGAACTTTCGTGACGAAATTCTTCAGCCAGTTCAATGGCTCTCTTTTTCATTTCAATTTCCATCCGCTCAGGCAAGAGTGGAGGGGCATTTCTAAGAAGATTTTCAAACTTGAGCTTTTCTTCAAATCTTTGTAATTCTACAAGGGCTTCTTCTTCCATTTCTGAATTGAGGAATATCTGCATTTGCTGATTGTCTCTAAAGTTCTCAACAAGCGGTCCTACTACGAAAGCTTTTGCTATCTGATGCGTTAGTAATGGTACGATAATTAATAGTAAAATAAATCTGATAGATATTATTGTTCTTCTTTGAGCTTGACGAAAACTATGAATTACCTCTTGTTCAGAATTAGGGTCTAATTCAACTTGCAAACGATTGATAGTACTTAAAATAGAGCGGGGTAAAACGCCCATCGTATCAGCTTTACGTTTTAGTTTTGGTTTTTGATCCGAGTCTTGGATTGGTATTTTTGGTGGTACTGTTGGAGTATTTACAAGCAGCGACTTCTCATCAGATATCGCAGAGTTAACTGGCGGATTTTGAGGTTTTACTACTAAAGCTTTAGAAGTTATTTGATCAGGAATTGTTGTGTATTTGGATATAACTTGATCGATAAAGTTTAGCTTTTCCAAAACCAAAGAAGGACTGGGATGCTCTATACCTGCTTTCTGAGCAGCTTTTTGATTCTCTTCATTTAGAAACCAACGGCTTGCTCTAAACTCTGTCAGCCGCATTTTGGCAGTTTTTAATAGCTTATTTAGGTCTGACTCAAAATAATCCATCACGCTGTTACTGTATATGGCTGAGTCAATGTCTATTTTATTACCATTGAAATGCTTATTTTCTATTTCCTTAATTTTTAATGCTGCATCGTAAGCTTGATGTAAAGAACGTTCAGGAGTCTGTAAGTACCATCGGTAAGTATCAAGTAAGAAAGAATAGATTTTTTGGCTAAAAACAGAGTTTTTCATTGGAGACAATCATCCAGCATTATTTGGTGATTCTTAACCTTAAGTTAACGCACGAAGTATACTAGCAAATCTATAAGGAGAAAGTTTGTGATTTCTCATTCGGTTTGGATTGTTGGCACTAGCCGCACTGGTAAAACGGCTCGCTTGGTAGAGCAATTTTGTAGTTGGGTACAACCTGAGAAGCAATATACTGAATCATTTTATACTAAAACACCAGGACGTAAAAAAGGCAGTCAGATACCCGAATTTTTATATCTTAAACAAACAGAGCCAGGAGTTTTAGTCTTAGCTGCTAATGATGATAATCGGCGAGAATTGGGAGATACAATTGTTACATCTACCTTAGGAAAATATCCGGTGCGTGCCAAAACGCCGCTAGGTTTTTTCCAGGATGAAGTTATTTTATTTTGGCCGTTGCTAATTAACTCGTTGAACTTGAAGGCACAGTTTCCGGTAAGATTGCGACCAGAAACCGAACAAGAGTTAGCAAGTAAACTCTGGCATCCCCAATTAGACGAAGAAATTTTACGGATTGCGGGAGTGAATGAGTCTCGCTTGGTGCGTCGCATCCTAGATTTATTGCAATTAGCAGCTTACAGTGGTGTACCTTGCGAAGATATTGCCCAGATTTTGACAAGGGGTCTTGGGGAAAATACTACAACTTTAGAGCCGGAATTTTTGGCATCTTTGTTGCTAGATTGGCGTAACTGGTGTTTAGAAAGGGGGTTACTAACTTATGGCATTATTACTGAACTTTATAGTCAGCACTTGTTAAGCGATCGCAATTACCAACAGCACCTAACTAAACGCTATCAGGCGGTACTAGCTGATGATGTAGATGATTATCCCAGCGTAGCGCGTCTTTTGTTTGACTTGCTATTAGATCAAGGCGCAATCGGGGCATTTAGTTACAATCCCGATGGTGCAGTGCGATTGGGATTGGGAGCAGACCCCAACTATCTAGAAGGGTTAGCAGAACGTTGTCGGGTAGAAATCTTGACCGGGCCACCTCCAGAGTCCCTTGGAGAGCAAGCTAAACAGATGGTGGAATTAGTCACAGAACCAATGGTGCTGTCAAGTTTACCTGAGATTGTGCATTCAATTCAAACCACCTCCCGCGCTCAACTATTGCGACAAACAGCAGAGGTAATTGCTAATGCTATCCAATCACAGCAAGTACAACCAGAACAAGTGGCGATTATTGCACCAGGTTTAGATGCGATCGCTCGTTATACTCTAGTAGAAATCCTCGTTAAGCAAAATATCCAAGTAGAATCACTGAATGACCAACGTCCCTTAGTTAGTTCACCAGTCATTCGCGCATTACTCACCATGCTGGCACTAGTTTATCCCGGCTTGGGACGACTCGTAGACCGGGATGCCGTCGCAGAAATGCTGGTTGTATTGAGTAGGAAACAACAAGCACCAGAAAACTATACAGACGCGATTAATCGCGTCTCTACTGATATTGACCCGGTACGTGCTGGTTTGATTGCAGATTATTGCTTTGTACCGCATCCCGATCGCCCCAACTTGCTACCAGTATCAGCCTTCGAGCGCTGGGATAGAATCGGCTATGCGGCTACTACAGCCTATAATGAGATATTAGAGTGGTTAGAACAGCAGCGATCGCAACAAGAACTGCGGTTAATTCCCAGTCCCATTTCCCTATTAGACAGGGCAATTCAGCGCTTTTTGTGGAATGGTAGCAATCTCCCCTACGAACAGCTAGCAGCATTACGAGAATTATTAGAAACCGCCCAACACTACTGGGAAATTGACACCAGATTACGACAAATTGCCCCAGTGGAGACAACGCCTCACACAACTATTATCGAATTCATTCAACTATTACGACGTGGGACTATTACCGCCAACCCTTACCCTGTGCGCCCTATCGGTGGAGTCAGAAAAGCTGTCACACTAGCAACTATATTTCAATATCGATCTAGTAGGCGATCGCACCGTTGGCATTTTTGGCTAGATGCTGGTTCACCTCTATGGGCCAAAGGTGGTGCGGCGACGTTATTCGGTGCGCCGTTTTTCCTCCGAGACAGGTTAGGCGAACCCTGGACAGCAGAAGATGAAAAATTGGCAGAAGAACAAAGACTGCGAAGAATTTTGACAGATTTACTCTCTCGTGTATCCGAGAGAGTTTATTTGTGTCACAGCGATTTAGCCGTAAATGGACAAGAGCAACTAGGGCCGCTGTTACCCTTAGTAAATGCTTGTGTAACTGTTATTTCTGAGACTACTGTTAATTGAGTCTCTTCTACTTTCGCAAAGCTCAGATCCGCGACTTCTTTAAGAAGCCGGGGATATTATAAAATATTTGTTTGTATAAAGTAGTAATTGTCCCCTTTTTTGCATTGGGTTTTGGGGTTAATCTTTGCAAATTTCGGGACTGTGGTTGAGTTGGAACAGGAGAACCAAAAGGGACTTTATCACGCGTTAAGAGCAAAGGAATACTGAGAAGTCCCAAAATAATTACTACTCCGGTCATTATCCAAACCATTAACCTATTTGGTTTATAATCTGCTCGTTCAATTTGCCAGAAAACTTGGTTGTATCGCCACGCAGCTAACGCAACAGCCAAAATTCCAAAAATCACCAAAGCAAGACCCAAATTTTCAGAGTTTGATAATGGATTTACTGGAGTTTCTTGTTGAGTAATAGCAATATTAAGCTGGCGCAGAAATATACCAAACCGCGCAATAGCAAAACCAAAGCCAATCAATGAAATAGAAGTGCGTAGCCAAGCCAGAAAGGTACGTTCGTTCGCTTGATGCTCCCTTTGACGATCAATTTTTGGTATTTTATCCATGAGTATCTTCTGACGGCAATTTACCCTTGAAAAGTATTCATAACATTGATGAATAGCATGGACTACCGCCATAAGGTCAACACAGTCCAGTAAAGACTCTGAGAAAACCCCAAGCGATCGCTAGAATCTTTACAATAGTAAATAAGGTAAAGATATATATCAGAGTCAAAATCAATGGGACTATTCGGATTTGGCAAAAAGGCAGTTATGCCCACGCCTGAGGAAGCTTTGTCAGGAAGGGCACAATCTATGTCAGTACCCGCTGCTCATTATGTCAACAAGAATCCTTTAAAACCTCCTTATCCCGATGGATTAGAAAAGGTAATCTTTGGCTTGGGCTGTTTTTGGGGTGCAGAACGCAAATTCTGGCAACTTAAAGGAGTTTACACCACCGCAGTAGGTTACGCTGCTGGGTTCACACCTAACCCCACCTATGAAGAGGTATGTAGTGGGCGAACCGGTCACAATGAGGTGGTGTTGGTTGTGTTTGATCCCAAAGTGATTAGTTATGCCGAACTGCTCAAAGTCTTTTGGGAAAGCCACAATCCTACCCAAGGGATGCGCCAAGGTAATGATGCTGGCACTCAATACCGTTCGGGAATTTATGTATATTCTGAAACTCAAAAGCAGCTAGCAGAAGCATCGCGGGAAGCTTATCAGCAAGCTCTCAACGATGCAGGTTATGGCAAGATTACTACGGAAATCTTGGATGCGCCGGAATTCTACTACGCAGAAGCCTACCATCAGCAATACCTAGCTAAAAATCCCAATGGGTATTGTGGTTTAGGAGGGACAAATGTTTCTTGTCCCGTTGGTGTAGTTGAATCGCAAATTAGTAGTTAGAAATAGAGTAGGGGCGCACATCTGTGCGCTTCTACTTAAAATACAGATTTGAGTACAGCGATCGCGCGAATCCACAACATAATACTAATAGGCGCTCCCAGTAGAATACCAGCGATCGCCCAGCCTCTTTGATGCGCTCTGAATTGTTCAATACTGCGCCACGGCCTACTTTTCCAAGCCCATTCATTGCCTTTAGCACCAAGTGCGATCGCCATTAACCACCATCCGTGGGGTATAAAACAGAATAGCCCATACCACACTTGATTAGGCCACATCCACAGCCAAGGCATCAAAAATGCCCCCCAATTCCAACCGAGAATTTCCTCTGGAACTGTTTCATTGTAATTATTGATCCCGCATCCAGAATTGTTGATTATTTCTTTTAGGGGTACAAGTTGATTCCTGTTTGCAGATTTGACAGCCAGACCAGATTTGAGAACATTCAGCGCTTCGCGGGCACTAGTAAATCGTTGTTCTGGAGCGGGTTCTATCAACTTTTGTAGCCAACTGACAAAACTGGGACTCAGGTTCACTCGGTCTGTAAATTGCAGTCGCAAATCCTGCTGGGGTAAATCAGAAGGGCAAGTTCCAGTTAACAAATGGATTAAGGTTGCACCGAGTGCATAGAGGTCTGAAGCCGCAACCGCTCGACCACCAAATTGTTCCATTGGGGCATAACCATAAGTACCCACAACAGTAAAAGTAACGCCTTCTTTTGCCGCTTTATCCTGAACTGCGCCAAAATCGACTAAATAAATCCGGTTATCTTCGCCCCAGATTAAATTACTCGGTTTAATATCTCTATGCAACACCCCTGGATTCAACTCATGTAGATACGTGAGAATATTTAAAACCTCAACAGCAATTTTTCTAGCTCGCTTTTCAGTAAACCTTTTGCCAACAGCAAGTTTATCCTTGAGTGATTCACCAGGGATATATTCTTGTATTAAGGCAAACCAGAGTGTGCGATCGTCAATACAAAAATAATCAATATATCGGGGAATTCGGGGATGATTTAGCTGTTTAAGAATTTGTGCTTCCCTCTCAAAAAGTTTCAAATCATCCCACTGTACAGTACCGCCAAAGGCCAAAAGTTTGACCACAACGGTCGAATTTTCGCCATCAGAGGCTTGTAAATCCAATGCTTGCCAAGTTTGACGAATTCCATTGTTGCCGAGTTGGCGCTGGATTTGATAACGATCTTGTAATATCTGTTCTGGTTGCAGCATCTTACACCTGCTGGCAATTTACTCTGATTCCCTTACTATTCAAGGATAGTCATTATCTAGAGAAACTGTGGGAGCCAGATAATTTTTTGAAAGCAGTTGAGAATTTCAACTTTGAGGTTCCCTAGGAGATTGGTGCGAATTTTCTTTGGTTCCGGTTATCGTGTCTATTTCGGCGAAGATGCTGAAAATGTTGTTGTCATACTGTGTGGAGGCGACAAAAGCTTACTGGAAGGAGTATTTAAGCCGTGAGAAAATTTAGAACACTCGATGAATTTGAAGAAGAATACTTCCGTAACAACCCAGAAGAAATCGACGATTATTTGACCGAGATATTTCACGAATACGCAGAAGACAACGATTCCGGCGCATTATTGGCATCCTTGCGCGTCGTTGCTCGTGTACGCGGAATTAGTGAGATAGCCGAGCAAGCAGGCATGACACGCCGAGGATTGCAAAAAGCTTTATCCAGCAATGGCAACCCGCGTCTTGAAAACGTCAATTCCATTATGAAGGCGCTGGGATATTGTCTTACGCCGCAAAAAATTATGCCTCCAGCGGCAGAGTGAATCACAACAGTAATTATCGATTGTGACATTATTGGGTGCAGAATGTGGGTTACAAATAATTTTTGCGATAGTAAGCTTGATATTCCGCAGACAGCAGAGGTTCCCACCAATCACGATGATTGAGATACCATTCAACTGTTAAACGTAAACCCTCAGCAATTGTTACTGAAGGCGTCCAACCAAGCTGAGTTTTAATCTTGTTCGCATTAATTGCATATCTCCGATCATGTCCCTGTCTATCCTTGACAAAAGTAATCAATTCTTTTGCCGGATGCACTGGTAAATCAGACGCTAATTCGTCCATCATCTGACATAAAAGTTGCACCAGATTGAGATTTTCTACCTCATTGTTACCACCAATATTGTATGTTTCTCCAGGTTGACCATGATTAATTACCACATCTAAAGCACGACAATGATCGCCCACATAAAGCCAATCGCGCACATTTTTACCATCACCATAAACAGGTAATGGCTTACCTATCAAAGTGTTGATGCACATCAAAGGAATTAGCTTTTCGGGGAACTGATAAGGGCCGTAATTATTAGAGCAATTTGTGATAATAGTTGGGAGGTTGTAAGTATGGTAATAAGCACGCACTAAGTGATCACTACCGGCTTTCGAAGCTGAATAAGGGCTATTGGGAGCGTAGGGTGTAGTTTCACAAAAAGCTGCATCATCTGGGCCCAAACTACCGTAGACTTCATCAGTAGAAACGTGTAGAAAACGATAATCAGATGGCTTTGCTTTTGTCTCCCAATGTTGCCGAAAAGCTTCTAGCAGTGTGAAAGTTCCCACTACATTAGTTTGCACAAAAGCAGCCGGCCCAAGAATTGAACGATCAACATGAGACTCAGCAGCAAAATGGGCGATGGTATCTATATTTTCAGTTGATAATAACTCGTCTACAATGGTGCGATCGCAAATATCCCCCTGCACAAACCGGAAATTCTCTCTTCCCTCAACCAGCGCCAAATTCAGACGATTTCCCGCGTAGGTAAGCGCATCCAACACCACCACCCGGTCATCTGGATAAACCTGACACCAGTGATGGACAAAATTCGCCCCAATAAACCCCGCACCCCCAGTAACTAATAACCGCCGACTCATTAAATTTCCTCTCTTCTCTCTGTGTTCTCTGCGCCTCTGCGGTGCGTTTCTATTACTTAAAATATTTCTTCCTCAGCTTCCCATATATTCTCTGAGCGAGTAATTTCGCCACACGTATTTTCGTCAAACTCTTAATATTAGATGGTTGCTGGATCTTGTGATCAAAAAACTCATTTAACTCATCCAAAATTACTTGGAAACGCTTAATAATATTTTCAGTTCGATATTCAGCCAGAAACTCTTCAGACAAACTAAAAGCTACTGAAGAATCAATCACCTTCAGAATCCGTTGGACATCATATTCTTGCGAATATCCAGCAATTTTATAGCAATTAAATCCAGGGTCTAAGTAATCAGCCAGTCCACCGTTGACACTAGAAAATACTTGGCAACCACAGGCAAGAGCTTCCATTGGTTGTAGACCGAATCCTTCGCTAACACGCTGTTGCGCCCAGTACTCAGCCGAATCATAAAGATAAACCTTCGCTCGGTTGAATAGTCCAGGTAAATCCTCTATATATGAATCAACAACCAATACTTTACAACGTTTTTGCAACGCTGGAATCAATTCTTTAATTAAATACTCAGAAGACTTCCGAGCCTGAACTAAAACATCAATATCCCGTTCAAGACCTAAATTTTCAAACTCATCAGAAATTTGATTCGGCAAATAATAAATCAGGGAATTAGGTGATTTTTCTCCCCAATATCCCATTGTATAGCGGCTAACAGTGATGATCGGAATACTCGCAGGTAGCTTAAATGGATAACCTGCACTATGTGCATGGTAAACGACATTGTATTGCTTAAGTTTAACCACGAGTTGAGCTATATCAAATCCCCAACTGATGACAAAAATTACATCATTTAAATTTTCCTCTTTTAGCAAATCATCGATAAAAAGCTTACCTTTTTCGCGTTGGCGGTAAGTTACAACATCAGCACTACAGAACTGCTGCACCATATTAAGTGCTTTTAACTCAGCCCAAAGACCACCACAGGCAAATTTGCCATCTGTACCGGGGAGTAAAAAGTAAAGCTTTCTCATAATTTTTTTTAGGAGAGTAGGGAGTGGACAATGGGGAATAGGGGAGACAAAGGAGAAAATTTTACCCTGTCCCCCTTGTCTTCCTTGTCCTCCTCATTCCCTGAAATCTCTTCATTCTTGCCAGCCCACTTTAACAAAATGTGCCTCACGCCCCCAAACATCACGTCTACGGGTAATATTTTCAATTGTTAGGTTAAAAGGAATGGCAGTTGTTAGGTAACGCTGTGCCATAGAACCTAAATCGGGTGCGAGTTCAGCGGCTGTCGTCGCTGCTAACCCCAAACCTATAAGTTGCTCGATTGGTCGAAATGGTAGTAGCAGATGCACGCCGACAGCTAGTCCAGCGGTTAAGAGCATTGCTACTGATAAATTGGTGCCACAACGGGGATGTACAGCCAAATCCCATTCTCCACTCGTGAGGCGATGTCGAGCCAGTATGACCGCACGCCGCAAATCACTAATATTTACCTCACCATAAAGGTAAAATCCCTGCTCAGTAGACAAACCGCCTAATAGTTCGTTATCTAGTTGAACGTTAGTAGGTTCTCCTTTAGGAGAATAAGAACTTTTTGATTCGCTAAGAACCCAAACAGTAGCGTGTTCTAAGGCGTGAACCTGCCGTATCATTAAAATTTCTTGCAACCCTGGAATAAACGATAGCTGTCTGAGTAAGTCGGCATCTTGTGTGGGTTGCACAAAGCCTGAAAATCGGTCTTCAAGACTCGGAATTTTTTCAGATACAGGTGTCGTAAAATCAAAGTTAAAAAATTTAAAGGGAGACGAGCTACCCTGAAAAGAAGCGGAAGTATTCATTGGAACACTACTCCCAAAGCCGATGGGGCAACATAGATTTCTTTCAAATGTAACGCTTGTACCACTGAATTGTTGCTAATTTTTGTGGATGATGGTTGAGTTTGAGCATTGGGCATTGGTTATTAATTAATCTCCTCTGCCCTTCTGCTCCTGTGCGTAAGTTGTAAATCTGTTCTGCTGAATTTGGAAAGGAATTCTGATCTTTATAGTTTCCGAGTCCGAGGGTCAGCTGGCTCCACTAACATAAACTCCGGCTGAGTGAAGGACTCGGAACTTTTGGTAGAGTGTTCACACTGAAAACTTAGGCGTGAGGAGGGAAACAATCACTAAACCTCAAAATTGGTTTGTGAGTATACCAGACCAAAGCAATTACCTTGCTACTAGTAAATTGTTTATTCGATCTGGTTAGGCAGAAGACAGCAATTGACATCATTCAAACAGACTTTGCCCCACTGTAAAGCCCAGCGGACAAGAGCTACTCGATTTTCTGTCTCGGTCTTTGTAAGAATATTACTGATATGGTTATCAACTGTACGCTTGCTAATCTCCAGTTTTCCTGCAATCTCTTGGTTAGTTAAGCCAGCGGCTACTAAGTCGATAATTTGCAGTTCTCTGTCTGACAGACTAACGGGGGTCTCAGACTTGCCACCAGCCATGACTATTTCTATCCTCCCTTGGTATATGTACTTAATCACTCTTTCTAATTCTAGAAGATTCTTTTGTTGGGAGGGGTTTCAAGTGTTAGCAGTAATACGATTGTCAATATTTTCTTTGGATTTCAAGTTGGTAAGAATATAAAGCATAAATTTACATTAGTATTATATAATACAATATTTTATAAATATATTAGGAATAAATGCTGGGAAAAATTTAGTAATAATCAGAAGCATATAGATGTTACGGGAGTAGTAAAAATTGCTATTTAATTCTATGAAGGACTGGCGACAGATTAGCAAAAATTGTTGTAGATTTTATACTGTAAATTCCTAATCCAAAATCGAAATCTAAAATCTAAAATGAAATGAGCAATCCCCGTGTTTTGTGCCTCGGTGAAGTTTTGTTTGATTGTTTAGCCGATCAATTAGGGCTAAAGCTGGAAGAAGTGAAATCTTGGACTCCCTATCCAGGAGGGGCACCAGCTAACGTAGCCTGTGCTTTAGTCAAGCTGGGAACGCCAGCAGGATTTATCGGAGCCGTTGGTGAAGATGAACCAGGGAATGCACTGGTCAAGCTATTACAAGATGTAGGTGTAGATACAACGGGGGTACAAAGCCATCCCACGGCACCAACGCGGCAAGTTTATGTTACACGGGATCTGGCTGGCGATCGCACCTTCGCTGGATTTGGTCAGTATGACACCGCAGAATTTGCCGATACTCGCCTGCAAGCCAAACAATTGCCAAATTCGCTGTTTCAAGAGGCAGATTTTCTAGTTTTGGGTACTTTGGAATTAGCCTATCCTGAAAGTGAACAGGCAATTCACCGCGCCCTAGAGTTAGCAGAACATTACGACCTGAAGATTGTGCTGGATGTGAACTGGCGTCCTGTATTTTGGGACGAACCAAACATCGCTCATCAAAAAATTCCAGAATTATTTAAGCGAGTTGATTTCCTCAAACTCTCCAAAGAAGAAGCTGAATGGCTATTTGAAACCGCAGATCCCGGAGCCATCACTTACCGCCTGGCTTCCATTGAAGGAGTACTAGTAACAGATGGAGAAAACGGTTGCAGCTACTGTCTGGGTGAGAACGAAGGCAAATTACCTTCCTTTTCCATCCCTGTAGTTGATACAACTGGTGCAGGGGATAGCTTTTTGGCAGGATTCATCCACCAATTGAGTCAGCATGGCATCCACAGCTTGCGGGATGCAGAAACAGCAAAACGCATCGTCACCTATGCCAGTGCTGTTGGGGCACTGACTACCATTAAACCAGGTGCGATCGCTTCTCAACCTACTGCTGCTGAAGTCGAAACTTTTCTAGCCTCACATCAACTTTAGGAACTAGTATAAGCCATTGGGATATCAGCCACTAAAGGCTGATACTCCTGACTAGAAAATGGAAGAAAATCCTCATGCCATTCTGCGGTCATATTGCACAATAAACGTAGTTGGAGAGGTGTTGGTACTGGGTTAACGCGCTCAACATGTACTTTTACAAGCGCAGGATTTTTGTTCTTCAGTTTAAATACATCATCCACAATATATCGAGGGCAATAACCTACGATGTAATGATCCTCAGTACATAAGAGCAATGCACGCGGGTCATAGGGATTTTGAAATTCGTTCGCTAAATATAACAATTCACCCGTTTGTAATTGATTAATCCGTTCAGTTGCAGAAGTAGGAAGGTGTCGCAGTCCATGTGCAAAAAAATGGATGTGGTATAAACCATTTTCATCTGATTCTGGGCAGGGGAAAACTTCAAAACTGTCCGTTACCTTTCGTCCACCACTCCGAGAAAGGATGGTAACTGGATCATCTTCATCTTCAGGAATATTTAGCCATTCAATATAATTTTTGTAGTCTGGGCGGGAGCGTCGCATTAATCGATTAGAGAACAAGGGGAAAAGTTCAACTGATGTGTATACATTGTTCAAGTCTGGAAACGAATACAATAGCTGAAACCTGTGCTTATCTTGAGCTCTTACAGCACCATGCGTATACACAAATTGGTATTTTGTTCCATCAAATGTTAAGCGACCGATGGGAAACCAAGCCCGACTTTTAGGATCTTGCCAAGCTAAAAAAAGTGTTTTCATAGTAGGGTGTCTAGCAGCTTGCTTTGATTTAATTCCAATATCTTTTGTGCAAATTCAATTGCTGTTTGCGATATGCGATTAGATGGAATACGCTCAAAAAGCTCTAACGTATCATTTCTTGACACCCTTGCTAAATTATTTAACCATACCCTCGCTGCATCTGGATAGCGCTGTTGCGCTTCACGAAATGCATTAAAAGTTTTGAGGGTTTTTTGGTCACCAACTCTAGCATACAAGGCAGAATTACATTTTTCCACATATGCTTGTACAGAAAAGCCAGCGTCTTTTGTGGTTAACCTACTTTTTCTTTTAGAATCAGACTCGTTCCTACCAAGACATGAGGCGTGGTCATAGGTTGGTGCTAAATAGATATTCTCTTCCAAACTGATGAATGCCCAATTTTCATGGTGTCGATCACTATTCCCGATCCAAGCATCCAAAAGTAAATACCCAACAAAAGTTTCCGTCGCATGACTAATTCCCTCTGGTGGTGTCCAGTCGATAGGCAAATTGACTGAAGCATCTCCAATAGCATTGAACACATTATCTATGGTGTGTTGGGACAGGTCTTTAGAATCTTGTGGATAATGAGATACTATCCGCGCCAGAATTTCATTACCAAGGGTGAGGATTCCACCTTTTTGAGACGGTAAAAATGAGGGTGAAATGATGCCGTTTTCACCATTGTATACCGCCAGTTCATAATCAGCATGAGGTAGCCCAAGCAACTCGCACAACTCGGCTGCAATCTTCTCTGCCCAATCTTCTCCTGTGTTTGGTCTAGCTTTCTTAAATAGACAACGACCTAGATCGTGATGACGAAACCAGAACTTTTCTTTTGTTCCCAAATCCTCATCAGCCTCTGGGGCATCTAGGGGAACCTCAATGAGACGAAACTGCTCTGGCATAATTGATGGGAAAGCCTTATTTAGAGCGTTTACCTATTCTTAAATGTGTAACAGTCAATGGTTGGTTTTAGCTTGCTGCCATAGAGTATCAACAGTCACAAATTCATAACCTTGTTGTAGCAGTTTCGGAATGAGAATTTGGATTGTGGCAGCAACATCTTGTCCACCGCAAGCACCATCATGTAAAACAATCATTGAACCATTTTTGACCTGCTGCATAATTCGCTCTACCACGGTGGTTACGCCTGGCCGCACCCAGTCTTCTGGTACAACGCTCCACATAACTGGGCGGTAATTCCACTGAAAGAACAATTTTAAAGTAGCAGGTGTAAAAAAACCATTGGGGGGGCGGACATCTCGCACTTGTTCAGGTTGCAGGTTGCAGGCATTGTAGATAGCAGCTTGGGTTTTTTCTAAACTGTCCTTCAGGTCATTTGGCGAAAGCATAGGAAAAGAGCGATGATCGTAACCATGCAATCCGATCCAGTGTCCGCGATCGCTAACGGCTTTAGCAATGGCTGGTGAACGGTTGACGCAAACACCTAACCAAAAAAAACTCGCTGTAATATTGTAACGATCTAACACTGCCAAGACTTCGGGTGTGTATTGAGGATGCGGCCCATCATCAAAGGTCAGTGCGATCGCTTTAGCATGGAGATTTCCATTCCAAAGGCAATTGGGAAAACTCGGCTGGAGAATGCGGTAGAAAATTGGGAATAGAGGTGCAAATTGCATTTTGAGCCTTTCCGTAGCTTTCAAGAAATTTTATACATTCATTTCTCAAAACCGTCTAATTTAAAATCTATATCTGACCTCATACTTGGGGGCTTTTAGACTTAACTATCCTATTTTGTAACAAAATCTGTAACAGCAATGTTATTGCAGCTAACTCTCGACTAAATTGGGGAGAAATCTACGAGTAATCCCTGACTAAAGGGGTAATGTTGCTAAAAGATATACGTGATTATCAAATTCTCTTTCTGGGCTTATTTCTAGTCTTGGGAATCGGCACACGAGATTGGACGCTGCGACCAGAATTAATTGGGGTAGCGATCGCAACCAGTCTGGCAACCCAATGGATATTGTCATTAGTTACTGGCAAAGAACAAATGGCAAATCTTCGGAGTGCTTTAATTACATCTCTGGGATTGGGACTGCTATTGCGTGCTGATCACTGGACAACAATGGCAATAGCCGCAGTAATTGCGATCGCTAGCAAATTTATCTTTCAAGTTGGCGATAAGCATTTCTTTAATCCTACCAATTTTGGCATCATATCTGCCTTGATTCTGACCCCTGATGCTTGGGTTTCGCCGGGACAATGGGGTGAAGAGTGGTGGTATGGGCTATTATTTGCCGGAACTGGCGGCATGATTTTGCAGCGCGTTGGTCGCTGGGACACCACAGCAGCTTTTTTGGGTTCCTACTCTTTGCTAGAGGCGATTCGCAATCTCTGGCTAGGTTGGACTTGGGATGTTTACTGGCATCGATTGATGAGCGGGTCTTTGCTGCTGTTTGCCCTATTTATGATTACAGATCCGCGATCTATTCCTAATTCCCGAATTGGGCGTGTAGTTTGGGCAATCTGCATTGCCGGATTAACTTTTATCCTGCGAAATTATTTCTTTATTTCCACAGCAGTTTTCTGGGCGCTGTTTGCCCTTGCGCCATTGACCATCTTATTTGATGTTCTCTGGTTAGCCCCAAGGTTTGCTTGGCAAGAAGGGGATAAGGGAACAGAGGAGGTGGAAGGAAAACTCTTAACTCTTAACTCCTAACTCAGCACTAAAAAAGTAGAGGTATAAAATGAAGTTTTTTCGACTTTTAACGCCATTATTGTTGGCAATTGTAGCTGTTTTGTGCTTTGCACCCGCAGCTTGGGCATTTTGTGGATTTTATGTAGCCAAAGCGGATACAAAACTGTATAACAAAGCTTCTCAGGTGGTAATAGCGCGGGATGGCGATCGCACTGTCCTAACAATGGCAAACGACTTTCAAGGCGAAGTCAAAGATTTTGCAATGGTAGTTCCTGTGCCAACGGTGCTGCAAAAAGAGCAAGTTCGCGTGGCTGAACCGAAGATTGTCGAGCGTTTGGATGCTTTTAGTGCGCCGCGATTAGTAGAATATTTTGACTCAGATCCTTGTGCCCAAGTTTACAACGAAAACTTACCACAAGCTGCACCTAGACCAGCAGCAAGCCTTGAGTCAGGAAGTACCAGAGGCCGTGATGCTAGTTTAGGCGTGACAGTGGAAGCACGTTTCAATGTGGGGGAATATGACATTCTAATTCTCAGTGCTAAAGAATCTGGCGGACTGGAAACTTGGCTCAAACGCAATGGCTACAAAATCCCCAGAGGTGCAAAACAGTTACTTCAGCCTTACATCCGCTCCTCAATGAAATTCTTTGTTGCCAAAGTCAACTTGGATAAATTTGAGAAATCTGGCTATCAGTTCCTTCGTCCGCTACAAATTTCCTACCAGTCTCCTAAATTCATGCTGCCAATTCGTTTAGGCATGATCAATGCTACGACAGAGCAGGATTTGATTGTGTACATCCTCTCGCCCCAAGGACAAGCAGAAATCACTAACTACCGGACGGTAAAAATTCCCTCCAACACAAACATTCCCTTGTTTGTCAAAGATGAATTTGGTGAATTCTACAAATCCATGTTTCAAACTATCTATACCAAAGAAGACAGGAAAGTTGGTTTTTTAGAATACGCTTGGGATATGGGTAGTTGCGATCCTTGTTCTGCCGATCCCCTAACCCAAGAGGAACTCAAGCAAGCAGGCGTATTTTGGCTAGATGATAATTCTGCAAGCAATGTACCAGTACGCCCCGGCTTTCGTCGTCCCTTTCCTAGAAGTAATGTCTTCATCTCCCGGTTGCATGTTCGCTACACCCGCGACAAATTCCCTGAAGACTTGATGTTCCAACAAACTGCCAACAGTGAATCTTTCCAAGGGCGTTATGTTTTGCAACATCCGTTCCAAGGGGAACTGAAATGTCAGGCGGGTAGAGAATATAAACGGTCTTTACCCAAGCGTTTTGAACAAGAGGCACAAACTCTGGCTAAACTAACCAACTGGAAAATCCAAGACATTCGTAACAAAATGAAGCTGAGTGTTGGTAATCTGACATATTCCTGGTGGGAAACTTTATTTTCCTGGCTGGGTTTATAGTCATCGTGGCGAGCGTGGAGATAAGCGAGTTTTGAGTGCCCAGTGCTGAGTGGGGAATCTCACTTCTTTACTTAGAACTCATAACTCTGAACTCAGAACTTTTTTGCCCAATGCCCAATGCCCTTTGAAAAAAGATATAGCATCTTGACGAAAGGTAATTTTTTAGGGCGTTGTTATAGGCAATACTAAGATATTCTTGCTTTCTGTCCGAAGATTGTCATGGTTCAATTCGATGAACAGCTACGCGGCTTAGTTACCGAAGCCTGTGGAAACCCACCTGGAAGCCCTCAGCGTCAGAAGCTGCTCACGCAAATTATTCGCTTGACAGCAAATAGACTCTGGAGGGAAAGTACTCCCTACTATCAAGATGCATTACAACAAACTTGGTTGTATTTCTGCCGCAATGTTTGTGAAGGTTTGACAGGTCAAATCTATGACCCCAATTATGGCAGTGTTGTCACTTGGCTGAATGCTTACCTAAAACGTAGACTACAAGACTTTTACATTAACCAGAACCGGGAACAAGCCATAACAGTCCCTCTTCGGGTTCGTCAGTCTACATCGGGTGGAATAAGTGAAACCATTGATCCTGTAGATAACCTCCCAGCTAGCCCCCAAACACCTCCCATTCTGGAAGACTTGGAGATATGGGCTAAGACAGATTCTGAAGGAGAACTGCGCCGCACTTACATTAAAGGACATCCAGATGTCAATTGTCAGATGTTAATTCTCAAACGCCTACCTCCAGAAGTTAGCTGGAGAGAATTATCTGAGGAATTTGGGTTGTCAATTCCGACATTAAGCAGTTTTTATCAGCGCCAGTGTCTACCACGTTTGCGTAAATTCGCCGAATTTGAGGGATTGTTATAAACAAGAAAGAAGGAAAGCCAGTCGGTTGCGAACTCTCCCAAAAATAAAAAGACCTCTAAACTCGACTTTATCCATTTCTTTGGCAACGCTCAAGCTGACGCTGAAACCTTTGTAGGACAGTAGTTCTACTTTTTCGATTTCACCGAAAATTAGTGATATGTAAAAAGTTTTTGCCAAAAAGCTAGGGTTTTGCCGTATCAAGAAAACCAAGCTCTTAATTTTGGATAAAGTCGAGCTAAGAGGTTTTACTACATAAAACCTGTCCCTCTCCCACGGGCGAGAGGGATAGGCTTGAACTAAAGTTCAAAGCTGGGATAGGTTCGTATCACTTGGTAATAGACAAAACCCAATCGCCTAAAAGTTGGTTTACTTTATCGGGTATTTCATCATGGGGACAATGACCAGCTGTTAAGAAATGTTCTGTGAGTTCAGGATAATATTGACGAAATTTTTGAGAACGTTCTCTAGCATTCATCCAAGGGTCAGCTTCTCCCCACAACATCAACAGAGGACAAGTTAATTGCTTTAGTAGCACATCAACTTTTTCCCCTTGAGGAGTGCTAAAGACTGACACAAATACTTCCATTGCACCAGGATCATAAGCAGGGCGAGAAATTTCTTCTACTAATTGGTCTGTAATGGCACTTTTGTCAAGATAAACTTTTTCTAGAGTTTGGCGAATTACCCAACGTTGTCGCACATATTGAAATAACAAAAACTGGGCTAAAGGTTGTTGAAAAATCCACTTAGTGCCGTCACCAAGAAGTTTCTGCAAAGTAGCGGATTGTTTTGGAGCCTGAATTTCTGATTGTAAAGCTTCAGGCTCAGATGTAGACTGGCTTTCGCTAAAAGGCCCTGCACTATTGAGCAAAACTAAACCAGCCGCACTGTCGGGACGTTGCCCTGCAACACACAAGCCAGCGTAGCCACCAAGGGAATTACCTGCTAATACTGCTTTTTGACCAATTACTTCACTGATAAAATCATGGAGTTGGTCACGCCACAAGTCGCCGCTATACTGCAATTTCGGTTTTGCCGATCGCCCGAATCCTAAAAGGTCGATCGCAAATACTTCAAAATCTTGACACAATCCTGTGATATTCTTGCGCCAGTGGTCTGTGGAAGCACCAAATCCATGTACCAAAAGCAAAGGCGGACGTTGCGCTTGCTTCTCTCCCGCACGCACATAGTAAACGTTGTGCCCGCGCCACTGCCAATATTTACCAGGAATTGGGGTTGTAGAGAGGGCTGTAGTTGCCTGCATGATTCAAAGAATTGTTAAGTAGCTTTTAATAATTGTAGGCTAGTCGAAGGAGTGAAGGAGCAAGGGAGACTGGAGGGGAATCACTAATGACTACAGAAAAATTGATTACAGGCAAAACTAAACTACTAGGGGTAATTGGACATCCAGTGGAGCATTCGCTATCGCCAGCGATGCATAATGCTGCGATCGCTCATTTAGGATTAGATTACGTTTATCTTCCCTTTCCCATAGCACCAGAGAATTTAGAGGTGGCGATCGCAGGTTTCGCAGCTATTGATCTTGTCGGTTTTAGCGTGACAATACCTCATAAGCAGGCAATCATGCCCCTCCTCTCAGAAATTACCCCTCTTGCTCAAACTATAGGCGCAGTGAATACTGTTAGTCGCCAAAATAATCAATGGGTGGGGACAAACACAGATATAGAAGGATTTATCGCTCCTTTGCAGACAACGTATCAGCAGGATTGGAGCCAGAAGGTAGCGGTAATTTTAGGCAATGGTGGCGCGGCCAGAGCAGTTGTAGCAGGTTGTCACCAACTAGGTTTTGCCAAAATTCATGTTGTTGGGCGTAATATGCAGAGATTACAAGAATTTGCTAATAGTTGGAGCAATTCACCCATAAGCGAAAATTTACAAGTTCATCAATGGGAGGAATTACCAAAGCTAATTCCTCAAGCAAATCTGCTGGTAAACACAACCCCCATAGGTATGTATCCCAAGGTTGATGAGTCGCCTTTAAGTCTAGAGGAAATAGGAAATTTACCCAAGGGTGCGATCGCTTACGATTTAATATATATTCCTAAACCAACGCAATTTCTTCAGCAGGCAGAAAAACAAGGCGCAATTGCGATCGATGGCTTAGAAATGCTAGTTCAACAAGGGGTAGCAGCATTAAAAATTTGGTTACAGCAGGAAACTGTACCTGTAGAAGTGATGCGCCAAGCATTGCAAAAGCATTTAGGTTTAGGGTGATGGAGAAATAATTATCTTATTTACTATTTACAGATAAATCTATTGCCAACCTTAGCATTGGCGGATAGATTGTACTTCTTTAAGTCATTTGTCCCGCCCTTTCGTCTATGTTTGCTAAACCCAAAATACTTTTATCATGGCTTGTATTATTACTAAGTTTTGCAAGTCTATTTCTTAGTTCTTGGATTCTTCTTCCTGCTCCAAATATGTTTTTACTCACCCTAGCAGTGGGAGCGCCAGAAGTCAGTCCTTGGTTATTGTTATTAAGTTTGCTATCTTTATTGCTTTCTTTGTTCTACATCCGTCGCCGTAAACTACAGCGTTTAGCTTATATTTTCAGTTTGATAGGATTGCTAATTTGTGGATGGGTGCTAGTGAATATCCCACTAACTCAAATGCAGATGGCTAAAGCGATGAAACAAGGGCTGGGAACAAATTATCTAGAGCAAATTCCAGTCCAAGTAAGGGCAAAGATGCAAACCCATTCCTTTGACTTAGTTAATTTTTTCCGGGGTATTCCATTAGGTAAAACGCGTCATCAAAAAGATATTCTCTTTGCTTCTCCTGCGGGAGTGCCTTTAAAAATGGAAGTTTACCAACCCGCAGAGGTAGGGAAATATCCAGCAGTGGTGGTAATTTATGGTGGAGCTTGGCAATATGGCAATCCTCATGCCAATTCTGAGTTTAATCAATATATCGCTCATCAGGGATATACGGTATTTGCGATCGACTATCGACACGCACCTAAATATAGGTTTCCATCTCAGTTAGATGATGTGCGTACAGCCCTGAATTTTATTCGCAAACATGCAGCGGAATATGAAGCTGATTCAGAATGTATGGTACTTTTAGGACGTTCTGCGGGAGCGCACCTAGCAATGCTAGCGGCTTATCAAGCGGATGCACCACCCATTCGGGCTGTGGTGAACTATTACGGGCCTGTTAACTTAACAGGGGGATACAAAACACCACCAAATCCCGATCCTATCAACACCCGCGCTGTTTTAAAAGCATTTCTCGGTGGTTCTTTAGAAGAATTACCGAATCAGTATAAAATTGCTTCACCAATAAATTATCTGACGCACCCTTTACCACCAACTTTATTAATTTACGGCAGTCGTGACCATTTGGTAGAAGCACGATTTGGCAGACGGATGTATGAACGTTTACATGATTCTGGCAATACTGCGGTTTTTCTAGAAATTCCTTGGGCAGAACACGCTTTTGATGCTGTTTTTAATGGTGTAAGCAATCAATTAGCCTTGTATCATACCGAAAGGTTTTTGGCTTGGGCGTTGTTCAAGTACAGCAGCAATCAGAGTATAAAGGCTCATTAACGAAGTTTAAAGACTCATTGAGCTTTATCAGAACTCCTAACTCCTCATATCATGTCCGCCTAATTAGTTATAATTCCCGCATCTGTGCAAAAAGCGCAAAAGCCTCTTTCCCCCTGCTCCCTGCCCCCTGCCCCCTGCGTTCTAAATGATAAGTCTTTAACCGGACACGATATCACTCCTTCTGCGGCCAGCGCCAGTTATAGCGATTCCATTCGTAGATTCCTTGAATTTCATACTCAGAGCCGTTGAAGAAGCGGACGACGCAGTTAGTAGAGGTATCATCGTGTAGGTGTAGCCCGTCGTAGACATCGCTAATTTCCTCGACTTTAATCACCATACAGGGAAACCATTCGCGCTTACAAGGCCCATCTTCTTGCACCCATTCCCATAGTGCATTGGAAACTTCAATGCGATCGCCTACTCTTAACTTTAGTGCATCCTCAAAATAAGAATACTTATCAAAATGATATGACTCAACCCGATTCAGCCACTGTAAACCATAACGTTGGCGAATGAATTGTACTGTTCCAGAGTCGTTTTCCAGCAACCAGTCATTGAGTAATTGCACTTTCCAAGTGCGGTTACGTTGTTCTTCATCCTTAACAAACTGTAAAAATGCTTCTAACTCCTCTGGGGTAAGTTCGTCTAAGGGATTAGCAATATTTGACATCCCAAAGGTAGAATTTCCCTGAATTTGCTCGACCACTTGCAGTAATATCTGTTTCTGCGTGTCAGTGAGAGGACAGCTTGCTACATCACAACGATTAAAGGCTGCAAGCATAGCTGTTTCAATCTCATCTGGAGTCATAAGTTAATAGCAATTAAGGGTTTATTTCCCTAATTATTACAAATGTTAAATAAAAGTCTCTAATTACCCTGTAGTTAAATTCAGGTAAGCTGAGGTTATAAGTTACATATTGTTTGTTAAATTAAGTCACGGGGTCTTTTATGCAGTTGCGTTCACTCACGGTCGTTTTTATTTCCTGTCTCATCACCTTTCTATCGTGGGTGATTACTCCCCCAGCTGTAGCCCTGACACAGATTAAACTATTTGATGTCTCTTATAAAGATTGTCCACCAGAACTAGCACAAGGGGCTGTTATCAGTAGTGGTAGCGCCGCTGCCAATTGTTTTCTTGTCATTGGCAAAGCAGAAAATGGCACTAATAAGACAGTCTACGACGCAGATATTTTTGGACGCATCTATGATGCCAATAATGACTCGGTGATGCAAAACCGGACTCGCTTAGGTTCTATTACCGAGGTGCCACCAGGCATTAGCGATTTTGAATTGAGGATTTCTGTACCTGCGAATCAGCCTACTCCGTTGAAGCTAAAGCAATTTAAGGCTGCCGGGTTTAGTGGTCAAGTGCGTAGGTAATAAGTTTTAACTTTTACGGCTAAAAGTCTCGCACTTTATCGAAATATTCGGTATTGGGATGAATAGCGGATAAATAGGAATAGTACCTTGACAGAATGTAGCGTGTAGCGGTGCTGCTTTCTTTCATAGTAAAATCCCACTTTAGCAGTATTTCTCTAATGAAGAGATCGCTGTGGGGTACTTGACCTTGCATAAGTCTGAGCTGGTTAGCCCAGACCTAAATGAACATGGAATAAAATGCAAGTTCTGTGTTATCAGACGGCTTGCAAACCACCACCTACTATTTGAAGCAGTATAATCGCTAACATTGGCGAAAAATCAATGCCGCCCAATGGGGGAATAATTCTGCGAAATAGATTCAGATAGGGGTCAGTTATCTGGCTCAAAGCAGCAAATGGTTGGTCATACCAGTTAATCGTCGGGAACCACGTCAACAGCACGCGAATCAGCAGCAGAAAAGTATAAATCTGCGTAAAAGTAGCCAGAGTGTTAATCAGTAACTCTAGAGGATTCATGGATAGTTTGGTTTCCTACTAAGTGTCAAACGCGGTCTTATCTTTTAATTTTAATTTAGTCCATGTCATGGTGTTTGCGGATTCCACATTTACCATATTTGACACTTTCACCACGCCTGAACAAACCTCAGGAGTCTTTAGTGAGGGTGCGTTCATTGCTTGCTTGGGGTGAACCGCCATTAACATTTCCTAGTTGCTTTCGCACTTCGTCAATTGTGGCATTTAGCTGGGCAATTTTATCTTCTAGCGATCGCCTAGCCGTTTCTATGCCAATGCTCTCACTTTCTGAGGCTTTCATCTGACGACGCTTTGCCGCTATTTTCTTCGCTTCGAGTTGGCTATCTGTTAGTTCTGCCTCCTCCTCCGTTAGCAATTCTGGATCGCGTCGAGAAGCAATCAGTGCGCCGATAACACCGCCAAATACGCCACCGACAACCGCCCCTGCTAAAAAACCACTGCCAAAACCATCTCGTTGACTCATATCTTTACCGCCTTCAACAAACCTTGCAACTTTTACAGTAGTTATGCTATTTTCCTGCCCTAGCTGCATACTAGCTTAAGTCCCAAAGATGCGATCGCCTGCATCTCCCAATCCCGGTACAATATACCCCTTGCTGTTCAGTTTTTCGTCAATAGTCGCGGTGTAAATTATTAAACCGGGATAAGCTTCACTCAGTTTTTGCAAAGCTGGTGGAGCCGCTACTACACAAATAATCCGCGTCAAGGCTGGATCAGCACCCCGTTGTGTCAATTCGGCCATTGCTGCCATGATTGATCCCCCGGTTGCCAACATTGGATCGGTAATCAACACTCGTGTTTGGGGGTCAAATTTTTCTGGTAACTTGTTCAGATAACAATGAGGTTGCAGTGTCTCTTCATCTCGCGCCAAGCCAAGGTGGTAAATCGATGCTAAAGGTAATAAAGTCTGCGCTCCCTCAAGTAATCCTAGTCCAGCCCGCAGAATCGGCACTACTGCCATAGGCACTTGCGGATCAATCACCGTTGCTGGACAAGTATCCAAGGGACTCTGCACCGCTGTTTCTTGGGTCGGCAACCAGTCTCGCGCAGCTTCATAAGTCAGCCATCTTCCCAACTCAGTCATTGCACTGCGAAATAGGACTGAAGGTGTGCCTGCATCACGGGCAACTGCCAGCCAGTGTTTGATCAGGGGATGGGGTGGAACATAAACGCGCAATTGTAGCGTCATAGCCAGAAATAGGGGCTTTTTTATTGTATAAGAACTGAAACACCATAATACTCTTTCCTGCATCCGGCTGACAGCTAAAAATTAACACTCTCATTTTTATTGATAAAAATTTTCATTAATAGTTGACATTAATTGTCAATCAAGGTTATATTGTTATACAGTGTTCTCCTCTCTTTTAAGGATCGGCAGACGGGATTAGCCAGCAGCAGCAGGCTCGTCCCTCTTTTTTGTCATTGGGTATTGGAAAATAAACAAAAGACTAATGACAAAAGGCAAAAATGCAAGATATTGATGCGATCGTGATTGGGTCTGGGATTGGCGGATTAGTAACAGCAACTCAGCTAGCAGCGAAGGGAGCGAAAGTGCTGGTACTGGAACGTTATTTGATTCCAGGTGGTAGCGCTGGTTATTTTGAACGCCAAGGCTATCGATTTGATGTTGGCGCATCGATGATTTTTGGGTTGGGACAAAACGGTACTACCAACTTACTCACCCGTGCATTATCAGCTGTAAATGTCAGCCAAGAAGCGATCGCAGATCCGGTGCAGATTCACTATCATCTACCCCAAGGTTTAGACCTGAAGGTTAACCGGGTTTATGAAAAATTTTTGCAAAATCTTACTGCTCATTTTCCCCATGAAGAACAGGGGATTCGTCGCTTTTATGACGAATGCCAAAAAGTATTCAAGTGCCTCAACAGCATGGATTTGCTGTCGCTGGAAGAACCTCGGTATCTACTGCGGGTATTTTTCCAGCATCCTTTAGCATGTCTCGGTTTAGCTAAGTATCTGCCCCAAAATGCTGGCGACGTGGCGCGACGCTACATCAAAGACCCGCAATTATTGAAATTTATCGATATGGAATGTTATTGCTGGTCGGTGGTTCCATCGGACATGACACCAATGATTAATGCTGGGATGGTCTTTTCTGACAGGCATTATGGCGGAGTTAATTATCCCAAAGGCGGAGTGGGACAAATTGCCCAAAAACTGGTGGAAGGTCTAGAGAAGGCTGGAGGTAAGATTCAGTACCAAGCTAGAGTCACGAAAATTCTCACAGAACAGGGAAAAGCGGTAGGTGTGCAACTGGCTAATGGTAAAGTATATCGGGGTAAACGCATAGTTTCTAATGCTACACGCTGGGATACATTTGAACAATTATTACCAGCAGAAGCAATGCCACATAATGAGAAAAAGTGGCAACAAAATTATCAAAAATCTCCAAGCTTCTTGAGTTTACACATCGGGGTAAAGGAGTCAGTTTTACCTGCGGGGACAGAGTGTCACCATATTTTGCTGGAAGATTGGGAAAGGATGACAGCAGCAGAAGGCACAGTTTTTGTTTCGATTCCCACATTGCTTGACCCAGATTTAGCACCAAGTGGATATCACATCATTCATGCCTTCACGCCTCACTTGATTGAGGATTGGCAAAAGCTTTCTCCGAGTGAGTACGAAGCGAAGAAAGAAGAGGCGGCTTGGCGAATTATTGACCGACTAGAGAAGATTTTTCCAGGCTTAGATGCCGGATTGGATTATTTGGAGGTAGGCACACCGCGCACCCACCGCCGCTTTTTGGGTCGTCAGGATGGCACATATGGGCCAATTCCCCGGCGCAAGTTGCGGGGGTTATTAAGTATGCCCTTTAATCGCACAGCTATTCCAGGACTTTATTGTGTAGGCGATAGTACTTTTCCTGGTCAAGGGTTGAATGCAGTGGCTTTTTCTGGATTTGCTTGTGCTCACCGTATTGCCGTAGATTTAGGATTTTAACTTACATCAATCAAGGTAATTACAGGAACAGCCTCCGTAAAAAGCCTAGTAAGCGGATAGCAAAATCTATGTTTACCTGAGTTTTACGTGCAGTGTCAATTTCTTGTAAGATTTTTTGCATCTCAGCTAAATTTTTTTGATTAATTCCGACGATACTAACATTTATAATGGCTGCTGTTACCCTATTGAGAGTAAGTTGGCATTCTGTAAGCGCCAACTCCAACTTGTTTACTTCCTCCCAGTTTCTTTTTTGTTGCGCGTTTAAAAGTTCAAATTGAAGCTGAGACAGAATATCTCGTAATTTTTCTTCTGTATTATTGAATTGTTCTAAGTTGATTTGATTACCAGAGATTGCTTGAAACTGAGAAATTATTTCTGCAAAATCATCTAAAATTTTATCGTTTGCCATGATTTATATATTCAGTTAAATTGTGAAAATTTTTCATGGCTAGTTGCGCTCTAAAATTTATTGGCATAATTGAGAGTTAGATGGTTGCATATGTCTGTTTCTAAGAGATATTTCTTTCATAAATTCTTTCAACACTTGATCTTGGTTAACTTCTTTTTCAAGAGTGTTAATCTTGGTGAATGTTGAACTGTAGTCGTTATCAGTAAAACTGCTAGCTACGCCAACAATCTGAGTAACTCTAGCAGCAATAACTTCAAAGTTAAGATTAGGGTAGTCATCAATAAGTTCTGAGAGTTGTCTTCCAGTGTCAGCTGCTACCAAAAGTTTAGAGATAGATTCATTTAAACTTTATTGTTCAGAAAAATTAACTTTTCGCCACTCATCTATCTGTTTAGCAACTTGGCGCTTAATTTCTTCTGCTTCTGATTGTGAGGATATACTTAAATTTCTATACTGTTCACCGAGACGCTTTAATTCAAAGCTGATGAGTACTCGTTGTGGATCACTTGGTCTTGGTGGACTTTCCTGAATTCTTTTGGCTAAAAGTAGCATTTTTACTGTTAAACATCGTGCTGGCTGGGCAGTTTTAGCAACTATCCTTGCACTTTCATAATCAATTGTTTCAAGCTTGTTAAATACCTCTGTTGCTGTGTCATATTCTGCTTTCAAGTCATCGAGTACCTGATCAACATCTGATGACTGGATATTTTGCTGACTTTCTCCTGTAATAATTCTATTTACTTCTCTAGGAATTCCAAATTTAATACTGGGATCATTTAGTAATCTTTCAATCACTAAATTATCATCTCTAGGTAAATCATCAAGTTGATAGATTTTCTTCACCGATGTAATAGCATCAGCCGCGCGATCGCGAAAATTCTCGGCAGTTACTCGCAGCATTGCTCTTTTTTGAGGCGTACAACCGCTGATGCTGAAACTGATAGTACAGGCTACTATACAAAATTTCCATAAGCTGAATTTCTGGATATGGAAAACTCTCATAGACATAGATAAAGAACACATTTGGAAATGTAGCTGGTTTTTACTCAGTTTTTACCTAGTTTTTTAAGTTTGTTCCTGTTTGGCTCCAATGTCAAAGCTGCTGCGATCGCTAATTGGCATTTTGCTCGCGATCGCAATCATCTGGACTTCACCACAAATTAAATAATTATGATTTTATTTGCGGCTCTAGTAGCTTTTTCCCTAGCCTCTTGGACATTCACACCCTTCGCTAAAGCTACGCCCATTCGCCGATATGGATGAGCATTAGGTTTACCAAATAATCTAATATCTACATCTTTTTCTGACAAAGCATCAGCTACACCACCAAAAGCAATAGAATCAGATTTTTCTGAAGCTAAAATTACTGCACTGGCTGATGCTCCTAGCTGTTCTATATGAGGAATTGGCAAGCCTAAAATAGCTCTTAAATGTAGTTCAAATTCATTGAGATTTTGTGAGATTAATGTTACCATTCCCGTATCGTGAGGTCTGGGAGAAAGTTCAGAAAAAATCACTTCATCTTTAGTAATGAAAAACTCAACGCCAAAAATTCCGGCTCCTCCTAATGCATCAGTAACTTTTATGGCTATTTCTTGAGCTTTTAATATTTTGTCTTCAGAAATTAGTGCAGGTTGCCACGATTCTTGATAATCGCCTCTTTCTTGGCGATGACCAATAGGAGAACAAAAAATTGTCGGTGCATTCCATTGTTTAATTGTCAGTAAAGTTATCTCAATTTCAAAGTTAATAAATTCTTCTACGATGACCTTTTGACTGTCTCCTCTAGAATTAGCGATCGCATAATTCCAAGCCTTCTCAACTTCACCCTTATCCTGCACTACAGACTGACCTTTACCAGAAGATGACATCACAGGTTTAACAACATTACCAAACCCAATTTCATCAGAAACTGCAATTAATTCTTCTAGAGTTGTTGCATAACCATATTTAGCCGTTCTGATGCCTAATTGTTGATGTGCCAGTTCCCGAATTCTGTCGCGGTTCATTGTATAGTTAGTAGCAGCCGCAGTCGGTATAACTGTAATTCCTCGCTGTTCAAATTCGAGCAGTTTTTCTGTTCTAATTGCTTCGATTTCTGGTATGATAATATCTGGCTGGTGTTTTGTCACTACAGCTTCTAAATCATCAGCACTGAGCATAGAAATAACTTCATAAGCATCAGCAACTTGCATCGCCGGAGCATTCGCATAGCGGTCAACTGCAACCACATAATTACCAAGACGTTGAGCCGCGATCGCAAATTCTTTGCCTAGTTCTCCTGAACCCAGCAACATCAATTTTTGGGGCAACTTAATACTCATTAACTTATCCAGGTCAATCTCAATTTAATAATTTTATAATTTTGTGTGTTTTAATTACCATCTTCTTAAGAATTAAATCTAGCTCCGCGTAGTTGTAAATCTTGACGTTGCAGATGATTTAAACCAGTACCTATGCCAAGATGACAGTTATTTACTAAAGTCTCTAACCAAATAGTCTCGTTCAGAGTTGTACCTCGTAAATCTGCATTTCTCAAGTCGGCTTTCGTAAAATTTGCAAATAATAGGTCTGCATTGACTAAACTGCTACCTTGTAAATTTGCTCCTGATAAGTTTCCTCGGATGAAATTTACGCCATCTAAAATTAAACCAGATAAATCTGCTCCTATAAGATTAGGAAATTTTAGCTGACTTGGATATTTAAAAAATCGCATCATACAAATGATATTTGCTTCATTTAGTCGTATCTTGGTTAAAAAGTCATAACGAGCTATACCCAATTGTTTAAGAATTTGCAGACGCTGTGGAGGACTTTGTTCTAAAAACTGAATGGCTGTGTGGCGTAGGTCGTGAGTACGGTGATTTAACATGATTTTATGATTGTAGTGATACTTAAAAAGATTAAAAATTGAACAGATGATGTCAGTAAATAATAGATAAGATAGCAGTCCTAAATCATTAATGAAAAACAATAACCCCGATTTTTCAAAGTAATCGGGGTTCTAAATTTAGAGATAACTACTTACCTAACGTCCTGCCAATAATGCTTTCGTCGCAGACTCACCTGCTAATCTCACCTGCCTTGTTAACTGGAAGTTTAACAACGCTAGAACACTCAACTCAGCAAGGAGTGCCATAAAAATTGTTGTCGTCCCAGCGTATTCTATAGCTGCCCAAGGAAAAGTTGAGAATAACCAGACAGTAGGATGTTTCCACGACGAGATACCAATAAATTCTAGAATCATCGGTGGTAGGAAGCTTACTGTACCTAAAGTCCCAATTGCCCAAAAAGAACGCTTAGGAGTTTTCAGCAAAAGTATCAATTGGGCGATGGTAGCGTAAATCATCATTAAGCTAATAGACAAAGCTATAGCTAAAATTACTTTCAACCTGTAAATATCATTTTGGCCATCGTTTGCATCAAAAACAGATGTAAATGAAATCCAAACTAGCCAGGGGATAGTAGCAATTGTAAGATTAATTGCGATCGCCACAAGTGCAGGACTTTTTTCAGCCACAATTAGATCCTGCCAAACACTCTTGTGGCTAGAAACTTCCTGATGTCGATATCTTGCCCAATCTTGTACATCTTGACGATGAGGCGAAAGAACAGCAATTAAACTTAAAATCAACACCAAGTTGTACAGTGCCAGCAAAATGTAATTTTCTCCAACCTGTTCAACCCATCTATGATTATTTTTACCAAGTTGTAGAGCAAATCCCCAGAGCATCAACTGGCAAAATGCTACTAGTAAATAACTTTGCTTTTTGCTGATTATTGAGGCTTGAGGATTACGGAAGCAACGTTTGAGAGCTTGCAAAATTCCGTAACTGCACAATCCCAAGTTCAATAGATAGAAGCCAACAACACTAACAATATTTTTTCCTAATGGTAAATAGAAAAACTCCAAGTTTTTCATGGGAGAACCATTGGAGACATGTAACAAGTTAGGAAAAAGATAATTTACTGTATCCCAAGGAGCGAAAGTTCTTAACCAAGCAGTTGAATTATTTAAACCGTTGTTATAAGACGATGCCATCAATATCGTTGTGAACAAGAAAAGCAATACTGCACCACTACCTAACCAAGGCTGAAAACCGCTGAACAAACGACTAACTAAGCCAAAGAGTAATGCAGCACTGTAGAATAAAATACAGCTAGCAGCAAGAATTGCGTAGTAACTCAAAATGTAACTAAAGGTAATTTTGGCAGAACGCCCAGCCCACAAATGTAAAGGAATTGCTGCTAAGATAACGAGATAAATTAAAATCGGGACTCCTAGCAACTTGCCAGCCAATATACTTGTTTCTGATTGGGGACTGAGACGGATGAAATTCAGCGTACCGCGAGTTTCTTCTTTGGCTAAGTCGTTGATTAATAAATAAGTCCCTGCAACTAATAGTGTAAATACAAAAATTACACTAAACGATAGGAATATATATTCCCAATGGTCTCGCCACCACGACTGCCAATCAATTTCATTTTGTGGGCAAAAATTATTTGAGATTAAATCATTGAAATCATTAATTTTAGATGGAGATGATTGTTGGTAAATCTCTTTTTGCCGCCATTGATATACTTTACGCAAACGACAGTATTCGCCAGTAAGAGAGTATTCATCACTAGGAAAATCGCGGAACTGATATAAAAAAACTACCAGTTGCAGTAATAAGGATGTTGCAACTGCGATCGCTACATTAAAAAATTTCAGCCGTCCTTTGAGTTCCCGCAATAGTTGCGGATTCCAATCGCCAATTTTGTCTATTAAATTGAGCGTCATAGCAAAAAATTCTCCAAAAATGGGGAGTGATATTTATTGACGAATTAAGATGCTTGCTTGTGACCTAATTTTAAGAAAATAGTTTCTAAGTCTTCTTGTGTGCAGTGAAAATCAGTCAGGGGAATCCCTGCTTTAATGAGCGATCGCAACAACTCAGCACTATCTTCATCTTTGCCCGAAAAATTCACCCTTATACTGTTTTTTCCTGATATCACCTCCCACTCTTCTACTAAATGATGATGTTTCAATTCCCTTAATAGTGCTTCTAGGTTCCCCAGAGTTGATATCACAATTTGCTGGTGGGAAAGACGTTGATAAAGTTGCTTTAGGGAAGTACTTTCTACTAAAAAGCCAAGTTCCATAATTCCCACAGAAGTGCACAGTTCCGCTAAATCACTAAGAACATGGGAAGAAATAATTACAGTCATCCCAGCTTCTTGCAAAGCCTTGATAATTTCACGGAAGTGCATCCTGGCAATGGGGTCAAGTCCAGAAACAGGCTCATCTAGTAGTAGTAAAATCGGTTCGTGGATAATGGTTCGCGCTAAACTTAAGCGCTGTTTCATCCCCCGCGACAGAGTAGAAATCTGGCTATTACGTTTATTTCCAAGTTGGATTAATTCTAAAACTTCATGCAGGCGTTGAGTGCGGCGTGGTTCTCGCAAACGATACAGACGTGCAAAATAATCTAGGTAGTCCCAGACTGTCAAATCTTCATACAATGGGTAGTCATCAGGTAAGTAGCCTAGACGACGCTTAAGTTTGGGATTACTCTTGTCACGGAGTAGGCGATCGCCATTAATATAAATCTCACCCGTAGTTGGTTCCTCAGCAGTTGCCAACATTCGGATAAGAGTTGTTTTACCCGCGCCATTCGGCCCAATCAGTCCGTATACTTCTCCCGCCTGGATTTCTAAATCAACATCATTGACAGCAACATGTCGGTCAAATTGCTTAGTTAGTCCACGGGTGCAAATTGCTAATTCTTTTACCATCGCTGCTGGGGTGCGGCTTGTGATTAACACTTAACGTAACCTTTTTCTACAACTTATGTCAGGCTGGTTTCGGAAATTGAAACTGACTTTATCTAAAGCTGCTTTGAGTCATGGGCATTATTTACACCACTTCATCAAAGCTTTAAATAATACCAAATATTAAGTTTTGCTACGGGGAATACTAAAGCTAGAAATCTCTAGGTCTTCTTAGTTAATCAGGTAAAAGCTGTATGGATTTTGAATCGATTATGAATATGCCTGCTATTGGGCAAGCTATTGCCTATGCTATTGAAGATGGTAGGCAATGGGGACTATCTTTTGCCAACAATTTTTATTGGGTAGGTAATAGAGATAATATTGCAAACCTGATGATATTAGAGTCAACTGCTTGGTCGGTAGGCAACGGCATTTTCAGTGGATTTATAGGACTAGCCGGAATACCCACTGACATTACGATCACTCTGTATTCCAGTTTAAGATTAGCATCAGCTCTTTTTGCCCTTTATGGCATTGATACAAGAAGCGAATCTGCACGAGTATTAGTTTTAGCTGCTGCGACTGGAGTGAGTGTATCTGAACTGGCTAATCAATTAGGAACTAAAGTAGGATCACAAGCTATTCAAAAAGCTTTGATGTCCATTCCTGGGAAAACTTTTGCTGAGATAAACAAAGCTTTAGGAATTAAGCTAATTTCCAAAGCAGGCGAGACAACTTTAGTCAACGTAGCAACAATGATGCCTTTTATCGGGTCTGCAATCAGTGGTACCGTAAACGGGGTAATGATGAATGCTTGCGGACATGCAGTGATTGCCTTTATAAGGGTTTGGAATAGGTCATAATTTAGCAAAAGTAGGTAAGGCATACGCCCTACCTACTTATTAATTCTTATTGTGCTATTTAGGAAACTTTGCAAATAAAACCTTGACTTTTTGCTCTAATATCAAGTTATTTCTGATAGTGGTGGGATGGCGTTATTAATGCCATTACCAGATGAACCGTTAACTGTATAACGGTATTCGGGAATTGGATATCCAGCTTCGCTAAAGGTTTCACGGATAGCTTTATTAGTGTCGAAATAAACCTGCCAGTAATGGTCATTATTGCAATAAGGACGTACTGCTAGTACAGGCCCTGCAAAGTTGAAATCCTGAATTTCTACATCCGGTGCTGGATTTTGAAGGACATTAGGAATTTGGCTAATTTTCGCTTTCAAAAGTGCGATCGCTTCGTTATGTCTCACATCATGATGGAGTTGAGCTACCAAATCAACCCGACGGTAAGGATTGGCAGAATAATTCTGGATATTGTCAGCAAAGATTTTATTATTGGCAACAATAGTCAATACGTTATCAGGTGTATTAATACTAGTTGTGAACAGCCCAAGTTCTGTAACAGTACCTGTAACACCTGCTGTCGTAATGAAATCACCAACTTTGAATGGTCGAAAAACGATTAAAAATGCTCCGGCTGCAAAGTTTGCTAGTAGTCCCCCCCATGCTGCACCAATTGCAATGCCGGCTCCTGCTAGCAATGCAGCAAAGGAAGTTGTTTCAACCCCAAAGAAGCCGAGAATTGCCACAACTAGAACAATTCTCAACGTAACGCCAATGATATTCAGAAGATAGTTAATCAGTGTCGGATCAACCTGTTGGCTTCGGAAAGCACGTCGGGCTAGCTTCAATCCAAAATCAATCAAGCGTTGAGCAATCAGCCACAGAGCGATCGCACCTAAAACTTTCAGCCCAAACTGAGTTAAAAGTTGACTAGCAACTACGCTAATTTGTCTGAAATCCATAATTTTTTTGTTTGTGAATTATTAAACACAATAAACATACAATAAATTAAATAAAAATCTCCTATGGATACTTTTTTTTAATTTTTGGTGTGCTACGCAGTAAAAAGCAAAGTGTTATCGAAGAATGTCTGGAAATTTTTGGACGAATATAAATAGTTTCTGGTGGGGTAGGCATCTTACCTGCCCTAAAAGTACAAGGGGCATCATATAAATAAATTAAAAACTCCAACGGTACATTTTGCTAGGTATGATATTTGATCTGTAAGCATTTACCTAGTAATAATCAGCTATGACCCAGAACTACCGCATTACTCTACTCCCCGGCGATGGCATTGGCCCTGAAATTATGGCAGTGGCGGTAGATGTGCTGAAAGTCGTAGGGAAGCAATTTGATCTGAAGTTTGAATTCCAAGAAGCCCTCATCGGTGGTGCAGCAATTGATGCCACGGGCGAACCCTTACCATCTGCCACTCTAGAGACTTGCCGTAACAGTGATGCTGTATTACTCGCCGCTATTGGTGGCTATAAGTGGGATTCTCTGCCATCCAATTTACGCCCAGAAGCAGGTTTGTTAGGATTACGTGCAGGTTTAGGATTATTTGCCAATTTGCGCCCAGCGAAAATTTTGCCCCAGTTAATTGATGCTTCGACTTTGAAGCGCGAAGTTGTCGAAGGCGTGGATATTATGGTGGTGCGCGAACTCACTGGTGGGATTTACTTCGGTAAACCCAAAGGGATTTTTGCCACAGAAACTGGTGAGAAACGCGGTGTAAATACAATGGTTTACACGGAATCAGAAATTGAGCGCATTGGGCGGGTGGCCTTTGAGGCGGCTAGAAAACGCGGTGGGAAACTCTGTTCGGTAGATAAGGCGAATGTATTAGAAGTATCGCAGTTGTGGCGCGATCGCATCACCCAACTTAGTACGGAATATCCAGATATTGAACTCTCTCATTTATATGTAGATAATGCAGCTATGCAGTTGGTACGCGCTCCTAAGCAGTTCGACACCATCGTTACAGGCAACTTGTTTGGCGATATTCTCTCTGATGCTGCCGCCATGCTCACAGGTAGCATTGGGATGTTACCCTCAGCTAGTTTGGGCGCTTCTGGGCCTGGTGTGTTTGAACCAGTCCACGGTTCCGCCCCAGATATTGCCGGACTTGATAAGGCAAATCCTCTAGCGCAGGTTTTGAGTGCGGCGATGATGTTGCGTTACGGTTTAGATCAACCAAAAGCGGCAGATCACATCGAACAAGCCGTATTGCAAGTTTTAGAACAAGGCGATCGCACCGGGGATATAATTTCTCCAGGAAAAAACCTTTTAGGTTGCCGCACTATGGGCGAGGCACTGATTTTAGCTCTTGAAAAAAATAATTAAATAATGCAACTTGGGCAATTTGGCAACCTTTGCTATAAGTTTCGGGTAGACTAAAGGGAAATCTAGCAATCAAATAACAGTCGATAGTGTACGCATTACGACAAGGTCAAGCAAATTTTACTGCCCCAAAGATCCAATCGCCTTTGATTGATCCCGCCCTAATCAGAGCCGCTGGGCAGATATACTATACTCACTGTGAAGTACATCCCGAAATAGCTGGGCAATCTTCCGGTGTAGCAATTAATCGTGTGACTCATCGAGGTAAGGTTATTTTTACTAACCAACCAGTTCTTTTACCTCAAGAATGTTTTGTGCCGTTGAGTCAAATAGAATCGCACATGTATTAGTCATTAGTCATTGGTCATTGGTCATTAGTTCTCGACAAAGGACAAAAGATAAACGACAAATGACACAGAACAAATGACAAAGGACAAATGACTGTATGGACATTTTGTTCGCCATCCCGGCGAGTGTAATGGTCTTTGCTTTAGGTGCATCTATTGGCAGTTTTATCAACGTTATTGTTTATCGGCTACCTGCTGGGTTGTCAATTCTTTGGCCGCCCTCTCGTTGTCCCCACTGCTTAAACCAGCTAAAAGCTTACGACAATGTACCAGTATTTGGTTGGATTTCCTTAAGAGGGCGGTGTCGATATTGCAAAAGCAAAATTTCTGTCCGTTATCCTGTGGTAGAAGGGGTAACGGGCATAATTTTTTTACTAGTTTTTTTGGTATTTCAAGTTTCGACTTTAACAATAGGCTATTGGGCTTTTTGTAGTTGGTTATTGGCGCTATCGCTTATCGACCTAGATACAATGACCCTACCCAATCCACTTACTCAGTCGGGTTTAGTGGTGGGGATTTTATTTCAAATGGTGGTTGGTTTTTTACCAGAGGCTAGTTCCGTGGCATTGGTAAATCACCTGATGATGGCGATAGTTGGCGCAGTATTGGGTTTATGGCTGTTTGATGCGATCGCCCTATTGGGTTCAATTGCCTTTGGTAAAGCTGCAATGGGTGCGGGTGATGCCAAGTTAGCAGCCATGATGGGAGCCTGGCTAGGGTGGAAATATTTGCTCTTGGCTAGTTTTATTGCTTGTTTCCTGGGAGCGTTAGTTGGCAGCAGTCTCATTATGGGTAGACGCAAAACCACCAGTCAAAAGACATGGCTACCAAGGTTAGGACAAAAGATGCCTTTTGGCCCTTTTCTGGCTTTAGGATCTGTGATTACTCTGTTTAGCGGCGAAGCCATTTTGTCTAGCTACCTGCGGTTATTTTTTCCAGCGTCTTGAACTGAGGACAGAAAAAGGGGATGGGGTAAAGGTTACAGAGCACAGATTATTCTCTGTTACCTCTTCTCTAACCAAAATGTGATTTCATAAGAAATATTTATAATTCGTGACTGTAACCAACATTACCCCATCTACCCTTCATATTTTGATAATATTCAGCTTGTGACTTGTATTACCCTCTTAACGACGATTAACCGTTGGCAAGCACAACTAGTGCAACAGATGCTGATTGCTCATAACCTAGCAATACGAATAATTGATTTGGGTAGGAGGGGGAAAGCATCTTATTTGGAGGTTGGTATTCTCATGGCTTTGTCAGTACGTCCATATAATTAAGTCTGCTGAAAAAAGTAGCAAGAGACTTGTATTGGCATAAGTATTTTCGTTAAGCTGGCAACCAAAGATGAAAATTAAGGTCTGAATTGCTTAAAAGCGTAGTTTGACGATGTAGCCTTTTTTCATTAATAAAGACAAATGGCAAAAGGCTAAAGACAACCCGATACGGCTTGAAATGTTTTCGACCTCATACCCACTTAAAATAAAATAAAAAATGGCTAACAACGAAGAATCACGCGGTTTAAAGTCTCTATTTGATTGGTTTGCCAATCGACGGAAATCAGGATCTACCAGCCTCGAACGCCAAGAACGTGAAATTGCTGATGGACTATGGCATAAATGTTCTAAGTGTAGCGTATTGGCATATACAAAAGACCTGAAAGCCAATCAGATGGTTTGTGCTGAATGTGGTCATCACAATCGGGTAGACAGCGATGAGCGCATCCGTCAATTGATAGATCATAATACTTGGAAACCGCTAGACGAGCATTTGCGTCCAACCGATCCGTTGGAATTTCGCGATCGCAAACTCTACAGCGATCGCTTGCGGGAAATGCAAGAGAAAATTGGCTTAATAGACGCAGTTAAAACTGGTTTAGGTCAAATTAATGGTTTGCCCATTGCCCTTGGGGTTATGGACTTCCGCTTCATGGGTGGTAGCATGGGTTCGGTCGTGGGAGAAAGACTCACCCGCATGATTGAGCAAGCCACTCAACGGCGGTATCCTGTAGTTATTGTCTGCACCTCCGGGGGCGCGAGAATGCAAGAAGGAATGCTCTCCCTGATGCAGATGGCGAAAATCTCCGCAGCCCTACAGCGCCATAAAGACGCTCGACTATTATATATTCCGGTTTTGACCAATCCCACAACAGGCGGCGTTACCGCTAGCTTTGCAATGTTGGGCGATATCATTTTGGCAGAACCCAAGGCAACCATTGGTTTTGCCGGTCGGCGAGTGATTGAGCAAACCCTGCGGGAAAAACTACCTGATGATTTTCAGACTGCTGAAGATTTGCTCCTGCACGGTTTTGTTGATGATATCGTACCCCGTACCCAATTAAAGAACACCCTAACCCAGCTGATAGCCCTACACCAGCCTGTACTAACAACACCTCATATGGTGTTGTGGGAAACAATGTCCTTGACTTCTACCGCCGCAGAATAGAGCAGGGGAGAAGGGGAAGCAGGGAAAGCAGGGGAAGAAAATACTACCTCATCTCCCTATCCCCTTTATGCTCTCCCTGGCTCTTTAACAAAAAGCAGTGGGACAAGTGCTGTTAGTCGAAATAGACTAGAGAGGGCAAATAACCCCAGCAAGCCTCCAAACTGAGCAAATTGAACTATAAAGCTTCCTATAGTTATGCCTAAAGCACCACTCGCTCCAGCAACGGCAGCTGCGATCGCAAAATAGATAGACTGATTTTTAATTGGTGCGATCGCTAATTGTATATTGTTGTTACACAAGTCAATCGCCGCCCAAGTACCTCCAATCAAGATGTGTAACAGCGGTAACCATAACCAGATGTCAAGGCGATTAACACCAATCCCCAGCCACAGCAGTGGTGTGGCTGCAACCAAAATTCCAATACAGATGAGGATGGGGCGATTGCCTATCTTGTCTGCTAATTTTCCCCACAGTATGAGCATTAGCAAAGTCGCCCCCGCCTGAAGGCTGTTGTAGATAGTTACGTAGCTCACATCCAAATCCAGTGTGTCGAGCATATAGAGGTTAAAAAAAGGACTGCTGAGGTTAACAGCAAGCGTCCAGAAACTTAAATACAGCAGAAATCTCAAAAAATTAGAGTTTTTCCAAATACTGCTTTCTAATTGGTTTTGTGGAGTAGGCACACTACAAGATTCATCTTTTGCAACCTCTGATTGAATCTCATTTGTTTGAGTTAACTTGCCATAATAAGTGTTTTGCGATCGCGGATTCACATCCACCTGAAAATATTGACACCCCAATCCCACAATCCCAAACACTATACCTACCAGCAGAACCACCCCATAACCTTGGAGACTTCCACCATACCAATGTGATACAACTAGGCCAGCCATTGGTACGCAAACCAAATTGGTAAGGCTAGCAGCACTATTGCGTATACCAAAATACCTGCCTCGCAATCGCCGGGGAACTATCATTGCTACCCAACTTAGCCACGATGCCGCTCCTAGTCCTCCCAAAAGACTGCTAAATAGAACAATCAAGAGTGTCAATATAACTAACTGGTGATTATTAAGTGCTCCCCAGCTTACGCCTACAATACCAATTACTAGAACCAGCCATAGCAGCCGACCAATTCCATGTGTCCGAAGAGAATATTGAAAGCGGCTGGTACTACGTTCAGATAAGTAAGCACCCAACGGCTGAATAAGATTGACCAACATCGGGATAGAGCACAGCATCCCAAATACCACTGGACTAGCACCCAATTCCACCAAGAAATTGCTGAGTAAAATTCCGCCAGTTCCAAGGGAGTAAATCGCTGCTAAGACAGAATCCGCAGTGGAGGCTTTTAAACTAGTGCGAATAGTATCCTTGGGAATTCGAGAGTTTGGAGAGATTGCTGTTGGTGGTAAGGCAATCTGGGGAAATTCCAGAGTCAGTGGCGCAGTTGTTTCAACCTGAACAGAATCCATAATCTATGTTTATGGGTAAAGTACCCTGGGATAAACCCGGTTGTAGAGAAAGTCAGTATGCTTTAATTAGCATTGCTGATAATTTTTCGTTATTTTAGCTTGCAATTCTCAACAAAAATTTCAATTAAGTAAAATTTCACTCCTTAGCAACAGAAGGTATAAGTAAGAAGAAAGAAACTATTATCTGTCTGTGATTAAGAAAAGATTATTTAATTTTTTGGGATTGGTGATGGCGATCGCGATCGCTATTATTGCTTGTCAAAGCCTACAATTACCAAGCAAACCGTTAGCATTTACCGCAGTCACCATCAAGCTCAGTGGATGGGGAGGCTCTCCTGTTGAGCAAAAACTTTTGAGGCAGGTACTGCAAGACTTTGAAGCACAACATCCAACTATTAAGGTCAAATATGAGGTAATTTCTGACCAATACATGGATGTAATCAAAACTCGTTTAGTTGGGGAAGCTGCGCCCGATGTCTTTTATCTGGATGCCCTAGAAGCTCCTTTCTTGATGAGTCAAAATGTCCTGGAACCGTTAGAAAGTTATATCACCCCCGAATTTGACCTAGCGGACTTCGAGCATACCCTACTTGACAGTTTCAAATACCAGAACCAGATTTATGGTCTTCCCAAAGACTATTCCACCCTTGCTCTGTTTTATAACAAAAAAGCCTTCGCCGCCGCAGGGTTGAGTAATCCGCCGGCTACTTGGGATGAACTACGTAACTACTCCAAGCAATTGACAGGCAAACTTAATAGATACGGCTTTGGAGAAATTACCGAATTAGCGCGTCAGGCTTATAAAATTAAAGCCTTTGGTGGGCAACTCGTTGATCAAAATGGTTATGCTACCTTTGCCAGTGAGGCAGGATTACAGGGTTTAGAGTTGGTGGTAGACCAGTATCAAAAAGACCGCTCCTCAGCCCAAAAATCTGATGTAGGGACAAACTCAGGTAGTGAAATGTTTGGTCAGAGTAAAGTGGCAATGGTAATTGAAGGTAACTGGGCAATTCCCTACTTAACTGAAACCTTTCCCCAAGTAGAGTTTGCTACCGCACCAGTGCCTACTATTAATGGCAAAAAAGGCACGATGGTCTTTACTGTTGCCTACGTGATGAACAAGCAAGCACAGCACAAAGCCGAAGCTTGGGAGTTAATTTCCTATCTCACAGGTAAAGAAGGAATGCAGAAGTGGACAGGAACAGGGTTTGCTTTGCCAACCCGGAAATCAGTGGCAAAGAATTTGGGTTACGACCAAGATCCATTGCGATCGCCATTAGTGGCGGGAGTGGATTATGCTACACCGTGGCAGGTAGGTCAGTATCCAGCTGCGATCGTGAATAACTTTGAGAATCAATTTGTCAGTGCCTTGTTGGGACAACAACCATTAAAGCAGGCGATGGTGCGGGCAGAAAATGAAGCTAATCAGCAAATTAGAGCGATGAAGTAAGTAAGCAATTTTTCTTAGCTTAATAGATTTAATCAAATGAACAGTAAAAGATAGATATTAGCAAAACTTTTGCCATAGCCCAAAATATTCTCAAAAAAAAATAACCCCATAATTTAGACTGAGGTTAAATAATTTCAGTCATTATAAATTAACTAAAAAAACTAAGCCCTAACTACTTTTCTAAGCTTCAGAGACTTGATCAGTTTTAAAACCCTAGCTAACTTTTTAGAGCTTGATAGCTTCTACGTAAAGGCTTTCAAACTTTCTTGACTCCTGATCTATTAATAATTCAGGAGTATTACTCGTGTGAAAATCAACCCTACGTATATCCTTAAATCCAGCTTCTTCAAGCACAACCTTGATTGTTTCAAAATCGTAACAATATTGATGTTCAAATCCTTGCCGAAATACCTCATTCACGATCGCCATGCGTGTTCTAGGTGTTACCTTAGGTCTTCGCTGCATCATCCACTCATGATCGTTAAAGTATCGATCTAGGTAAAGCTCTCCATCAGGAACAGACAGCCTCAAAACCCCACTGGGCTTGAGTACTCTAAAGCATTCTGATAAAAATAATTTGGCGTGGTCAGGGATTAAATGCTCGAAAAAATGTTCTGAAAAGATTCCTTCAAAACGAGCATCTTTAAAGGGCATCTTTCCCATTATGTCAAAAACGTAATCGACCCTGGATTGAAGAAAACCATCACAATTTAGCCAGTCTTCTGTTTGAATGCCTTTATTTCCACATCCTAAGTTGAGAAATCGTGCTTTCGGCTTAATCTTATGTGGATTTCTAATTAATAGCAGATTTGCTACAGATGCTGTAACGTGGTAGAATTCGTTTTTAAGCCAGTATCTTGTGTGTACACTAACCATTAGAATTAAATTCTCCTACGTGAATATACATTTTAAAAATTTCGATTTTTCACAAGCACAAGAGTTAATAAACTAAATCATTTTAAGTTCTTAACACAAAGTACCATAAATAATCATGCACTACCGATCGCTACAGAGGGGTTAGTGAGGGATTAGATGGAGGTTCAATAGTGTTTGAAATTAACAGGCGGCGAAGTCACTCCAAGTGGAACATCACTGAAGACTTTGCTGGGTATATGTTTCTGATGCCCACCATTCTAGTTTTGGGGACTTTCGTAGTTTTACCCATTCTCTATGCCGTTTTTCTTTCCTTGCAAAAAGTTCAACTTCTTGGCGGTATTGAGTACGAATTCATCGGTTTTCGGAACTTCACACGATTAGCTGAAGATGAACGAGTTTGGATTGCTTTGAGAAACACAGCAGAATATGTAGCCATTGTTGTGCCAACTCAAACTATCCTGGCTTTAATTCTGGCCGTAACTCTGAATTCGGGGATTCGTGGTAAAAACTGGTGGCGTATCCTCTATTTTTTGCCGACAGTCACTTCTTCAGCAGTGCTAACACTCATCTTCATGTGGATTTATAACACCGATGGGCTACTAAACGATTTCCTCACTTTTGTCGGGCTACCTACTTATAACTGGTTGGGTGATCCAGCAGTTGCGCTCAAAGGCATTATGATCATGAACATTTGGTCAACCGCGCCATTTTTCATGGTGATTTATCTGGCGGCGTTGCAAGATATACCCCAAACACTTTATGAAGCGGCGGAACTCGATGGCGCAAATGGGTGGCAGCAATTTATCCACATTACTCTTCCCTTGCTGAAGCCTGTAACCTTCTTTGTGGTAGCAGTGGGGGTGATTGGGACTTTTCAACTTTTTGACCAGTCTTACATCTTTTCTGGGGGTACTGGCGGGCCAAACAACGCTACCTTAACTGTGGTGCTGCTAATTTACCAAGCTGTGTTTCGGAATTTACAAATGGGATATGCAGCTGCGATCGCATTTTTGTTAGCAGCAGTAATCATTGCCATCACTTTAATTCAGCAGCGACTTTTTGGAGGCGAACGGATTTGACTAACATCTCTGGCTTATCCTGGCTCAAAGTCTTGTTATACGTCTTGCTAACACTTTATGCGATCATCACCCTAATTCCCTTTCTCTGGGCACTTTCAGCATCATTTAAGCCGCTAACAGAGATTGTTGGTGGTGAACCCAATTTTCTCCCCAAGAATTTTACTTTCGATAACTACAGACAAATCTTTCTCCAAGAACCGCTGTTTTGGCGCTGGTTGTTCAACAGTGTGGTGATTGCCTTCAGCGTCACGCTTTTAAACTTGTTGTTAAATTCAATGGCTGGTTATGCCTTGGCAAGACTACGCTTTGTGGGTAAGGGCTTTTGGTTCTTCTTAATCCTAGCTGTGCTGGCAGTACCGACGCAAATCACCCTAATTCCCACATTTTTGATTTTGAAAGCGATCGGCTGGCTGAATTCTTACCAAGGCATGATTGTGCCCAGCATGGTTAATGCCACTTTTATCTTTATGATGCGGCAGTTTTTCGTTAATTTTCCTAAAGAACTAGAAGAAGCAGCTCAACTAGATGGCTTAAATACCTTTGGAATTTTTCGACATATTGTTTTGCCTTTAGCAAAACCAGCACTGGCGGCGCAGGCAGTTTTTGTGTTCATGGGGAGTTGGAATAATTTTTTACTGCCTATAGTTATCCTATTTGACCCAGAAATGTTTACCCTCCCTTTGGGGCTGAACACCTTCAAAGGTCAATACATCAGCTATTGGAACTACATTATGGCGGCTTCTATGGTCTTTACCCTGCCAGCTTTAGGCATTTACGCCTTTTTTAATCGTTACTTTATTCAAAGCGTCACCTTTACCGGGGGAAAAGGTTAATAGTCATTAGTCATTAGTCATTAGTTAAAAATTCTTCCCCTGCTTCCCCTACCCTCTTTCCCCCTCCCATTCCCCAAACAGTATTTTGGGCAACAAATTGCACTCCTAACGTGATATTGGTATTACAGCGACTCAATCTCTATCTATCAGTTAACAAGCATTATGGGTTTTGCAGACCTATCGATCGCAGAGATAGCAGCCGACTACAGCATTCCTGTAGAAAAAGTGTTTTCTCTGTGCAACCAACTGGGAATCGCCTACAAACACCAAAAGACCCGTTTGGCGTTAGAAGATGCAAAGGCAATTATTTCCCAAATATCATCTGAAACACGCCCAAAAGGTACTAGTGACTTGGTGGGTGATAACGAGGTCATCTGAAGGGTGATCTTGGGCTTTAGCTAATCACTGATAGCTAATGACAAAAAACAATGAGTCATTAGCAATTAGCAGCTTGGAGATTGAGAACCGCTTTCTTAGCTGTGTTGAGCGTCAAAATTTTTAAGGGGAAACATGTTTAGAAGACTAATTGGCGTTGTTATGGCCACTGTTTTACTCTCGTTTCAGTTGTTTGTCGGTAGCGCGACAGCAGTGGAACTGGACGAAGCTACCCGAACAGTGCCATTAAATGCTCAAGGTGATACCGTCGTACTTAGCCTGAAACAAGTCAAAGAAGGTAAACGCTTATTTAATTACGCTTGCGCCCAATGTCATGCTGGGGGAGTTACCAAGGTAAACCAGAACGTAGGACTAACTCCAGAGGATCTGGCACTGGCAACACCCAACCGTAATAACATTGAAGGCTTAGTGGATTACCTGAAAAATCCCACTACTTACGACGGGGAAGAAGAGATTTCCGAAATACACCCCAGTATCAAAAGCGCAGATATTTTCACAGCAATGCGAAATCTGACAGATGATGACTTGGAGGCGATCGCCGGTCATATTCTCTTACAACCCAAAATCGTTGGCACTAAGTGGGGAGGCGGAAAAATCTATTACTAAACCCTGGAATTAGTACTGGGTATTGGGTACTGGGTGCTGGGGATTAGGGATTGGAAAGAAATCAGTCCCTAATTCCTAGCCCCCAATGCCTAGTTTTCAGCAAAATTTAGCTGTTTTCGTTTTCGCAGCAGCACAACAGGTTCCTGGTTGGGGCACGGAAAATTTTTAAAACATTAAGATATTCCTCAAGAAAAATAAAAATCTATAATTTTACCGATTACCTTTATTCACAGGCTTTTTGGGCTATAGCAGTCTAGTATTTATTACTGATTGCACAGCTTTTCTCAATAAATTGCTCCCCATTCTTAAAAAAAAAATGTATCTATGACAGATTGTCATATTTGGCGTTGATTTTATTTAAAATGAGAAAGGAAAAAAAATTGTTTGTTAGGAGAGAGCGATGAAATTGATATCCGCAAGCTTGCGACGCCTTAGTTTAGCTGTGTTAACAATCCTTTTAGTTGTTAGCAGCTTTGCTGTTTTTACTCCCAGTGCTTCGGCTGAAACCTACAAGGTGAAATTGGGTAGCGATAAAGGAATGCTGGCATTTGAACCGAAAAAGTTGACAATTAAACCAGGTGACACAATTGAATGGGTGAACAATAAAGTTCCTCCCCATAATGTTGTGTTTGATGCTGCCAAAAACCCTGCCAAGGATGCCGCTTTAGCAAAATCTCTGTCTCATAAGAATTTGCTGATGAGTGCTGGTCAAAAAGAAACAACCACCTTCCCCGCAGACGCACCTGCTGGTGACTACACCTTCTACTGCGAACCCCACCGTGGTGCTGGCATGGTTGGTACAATCACTGTCGAAGGCTAGAAACCTTGCCGTTGGCACAAGATGATTTATCAGTGAAATTAGCTCATCTCAACATGCCACACTCCTAGAGTGACGCACACAATGGATAAATGGCGGTAACGAGTCCTATCCTCCCCTAAGACGCTAAGTAACCTGTGACGATAGAGGGGTGAACTCGTTACCGCCAATTTTGATCAAATTTGACTTAATCAGGCATTAATCGCGTTTATACTCTTGCTGGAGGCTTGTTGCGAGGAAATTCTGTTGAGAATACTTTTATTAATCCTACTTTTAGCGATCGCTTTATTCAAATTGACATTCATTAGTCCAGCACTAGCTGCCGAAATATCCAATGGTGCTAAAATTTTCGAGGCTAACTGCGCTTCTTGCCATATAGGTGGCGGTAATATCCTCATTAGCCAGAAAACCTTGAAAAAGGAAGCATTATCAAAGTACCTAGAAAATTATAATAGCGACTCAATCGAGGCGATTATTCACCAAGTGCAAAATGGTAAAAATGCCATGCCTGCCTTTAAAAGCAAGTTAACTTCTGAGGAGATTCTGGAGGTAGCTGCTTACGTTTTTCAGAATGCAGAACAAGGCTGGTAAAGTAGCTGTACCGTATACTTCTTGTGGGGTAAGTGTCTCGCCAGCAATTAAAGGCGGGTTAGACACCCACCTCACAAGATTGGAGAATTTTGTTGTTGGAAATACCTAAGTGTATTTATTAGGTATAATCTTCTAATCAACTTCAAATTTAGTTATATCTGACGAACTAACTATAGCCAGTTCGTCAACTGCTAAAAACGATATTTTAAAGATGAATGATCAATTCACAAACTTTATCGTTCATAGCTTTTAGCTTGTTCTTAATCCAAAATCACCCGCTGGTGATTATTTTTCTGGATTAGACTTTTGTCTATTTTCCTTCACTTCACGCAACCGTTCTACTAATTTTCCATCGGATTCAGTAGAGGGTGTAGGCTGAGTCTTATTGACTCTCGGCAGAACTAACGGTTCAGGAGTAGTAGCTGTCGATGAAGGCGTAAGCTGGTTATTTCTGATTTGCAGTTCAGAGAATGGTTTAGAAGTAACAGCTGGTGAGGGCGTAGGTTGATTGCTATTGACTCCCGGTGCAGTTAATGGTTTGAGAGTACCTGTCGGTAAGGACGCAGGCTGGTTATTTCTGATGCGCAGTTCAGATAATGGTTTGGGAGTAGCTGCCGGTGATAACTCAGACTGATTGCCATTGACTCCTGGTGCAGTTAATGGCTTAAGAGTACCTGTCGATGAAGGCATGGACTGGTTATTTCTGATTCGCAGTTCAGGAAATGGTTTAGAAGTAGCTGCTGGTGAAGGGGTAAGCTGATTGTTATTGATTCCCGGTGCAGATAATTGAGTAGTCCCAGTGCTGTTGCTAGTGCTGTTTTGGAAACGCAAGTTAAATGGATAGGAACTAATCTGTTTATCTCCCTTGGGGGATTGCTTGTTAAAGTATTCCCTTGCTTCTAATTGCAATTCACGGGAAACTAACTTGTCTTGAAACTTGATATCTAAGACCTTACCATCAGGATCTACCACTAATACACCCAAAACAGAGCCTTCAAGATTCGGTTTATCGGTGGGTAATGTTTGGCGGATGACTGGTTTTTGTTCAGCGTTGGGGTATTGTTGCTGGACTTCTTTTCTCAGGTTTGCGTAAGAGTCTAGCTGTGCAATTGCCAGTTCAGTTCCTTTCACAGATGAATCGGGTGTCTTGAGCGTGGTGTCCCTAATTAGGGTTAAGCTATCCCCAGTCCTTGGAGTTTGTTTTAAAGAATTTATCAGCGGGTTTTGAGCAATTCTAGACGCATCATTCCCCGCTTGCGTCATCTGTGGAGTCGTATTTCCCTGTGCTGTTGTAATGGGGCTAGTGTCAGATAGATTTGGTGGTTGGGCATTTTGCAGAATATCATCAGGTATTTTCTGCGACTGCAATTCTGGCAATCTATTTATAGCCAGTGGCTTAGGTGCCTCGTATTTGGTGTCAGTGACATTCACACGAGGAACTGATGGAGAGAATTTGGCGCTGTTATTGAATTTAGAACTGTCAAATTTAGAGGCATCAAATCGCAAATTATCACTAGGAATCATCCGCAAAGACTGCCTTGTAGGCAAGGAAGACACCCGATAGTTATTCAATGATGCGGGTAATGGAGGCATTACTAACTGGCTGGATGGCGGTGGTGCCAATGGGGCTAATCCAGTTTGGGCACTAAAGTTGGGAGCAGAAAGTGGCGCTATTGGAGGAAGTTGTTGTAAACCAACTTGGGGCGTGCTTTGCGGCAAACGGCTTTGGTCGGCTTGGCTCAATTCCAAAAGTCCGACGGTTTTGGATGATTCTGTATCTCTGGGTTTGCTAGAATCCATAGGCATCAATGGCACAATCATCGCGATCGCACCGTGAATGCCAAGAGAAGCTATAGCTGCTATCCCAATTGGCTGGCTTAAGATTTCTGGTATATTTTTAAACAAGGAGACGTAAGACATAGCTGTTATCGTTCACTCGGCTCAGTTGTAGTTGACTAGCGATTTTCTCTTTTTGACTATATTGCAAGATATTGCAATATATGCGTCCCTCTAAGGAAATAATAACTTCATATCCTGGCAATTAAAACGCCAAAATTGCCATTTATTCCAGTATTTAATTGATCAATGACGCTGTATCATGTGTTCTAAATTTGAGCTTACTCAAAGAGATATTTGAAAAATTACTACTTTTGATTTCTTATTGTTATGACGCACACAACTAAAATTAATATCTGGGATATTTCTAAAGTTTCGGTGAACACACCAGTCTGATCGCATCACAACATCTGCTGAAGTTGCCTTGTTTCTTCTACTGTTTTTCAGTCAACTACGCTTCTGTAACAGATGGCACACTTGCTTGTACTAGACTAGCCCCTATGTGAAAATACTACCACATTAGCAGTCCTTAAAACTGTTGCAAATTGTACAATTTTATTGACATTCTAGCCTTAAACCCCGCTAAAGCTATTTGGGTTTTTATAAAAGTAGTCAGTCATGCGATCGCAATTTTAACTTTTAACTTCTGACTACTTCTTCGCCAAAAAAGTTCAAACCCTAAATCATTGCAACCAAAATTTAAAATGCCGTTACCGACAGTTATTGTACCTGGATATCTAGAAAGCGCGATCGCTTACCGCCAACTAGAACAATCCCTACAAGAGTTAGATTTTCCAACGGTTACAGTACCACTGCGACGGCGTGACTGGCTACCCACTATTGGAGGAAGACCTATAACGTCAATTCTGCAACAACTCGATCTTACGATCAAGCATACATTGCTGCAACATAATGCTACTCAAGTTAACTTGATTGGTCACTCAGCGGGAGGTTGGATATCCCGTATCTACATGGGAGAAAAGCCTTATTTGGCAAGAGGTAACGTTAAACCATCCCTCTGGAAAGCGTATCCCTTGATTGCTACTCTCATAACCTTGGGTACACCCCATATTAGTCAAGAACGCTGGACTCGCTCCAATCTAGATTTTGTGACCAATAACTACCCAGGAGCTTTTTACAAAAACGTTCGTTACGTTTGTGTAGCTGGCAAAACTATCTTTGGGCAAAGGCGGCCTGGTAGTTGGTTAGCTTACAGTAGTTACCAATTAACTTGTGGTAAGGGCAACACTTGGGGAGATGGAATCACGCCCATTGAAGCTGCTCACTTAGAAGGCGCAGAAAATCTGGTGATTGAAGGTGTGAAGCATTCTCCGAGAAGTCCTGGGATTTGGTATGGTTCACCAGAACCCTTAAAAGCTTGGGTGCAATATTTGATTTAACTGCTAACTTGCGCTATTTTTAACAATCGCCTAGCAATGAATTACTAAGCTAATAGCTAAAGTCGTCTAAAGACGACTAGTAAACGGTTGAGGCTATTAGGCTCAGACTTAAGTCTGAGGCGGGCTAGTTAGCTCATCGCAAATGGTGTAATATATCCGATTTAAAAAACTATAGCGGTTCTAGTTTACGTGAGGTACACCCGTATGGGCAGTGCCGTGCCTCTACACCTAGCAATATAATCTTGTACCGTATCTGAGTGGAAACTATATATTTTATTTGGGTAATGCAACATTTATTAATATTTCTTAGCTAAAATTGTAACTGTAATAAATACCTAGTTAAGAACAGGAGGGGTGAGCTATGCAAAGCACCCAGTTCGATAGGATTTTGCGACGAGTAGCGACGATATTATCGGTCGTGATTCTGACTCTGTGCTTAATTTATATCTCTACCGGAGTTTTGCTGTCTTTTTACTATGAACCGACAGCAGGCGGAGCTTATAACTCATTGAAGATGATTAATACACAACTGCCATATGGCTGGTTGTTTTGGAGAGCGCATGATATTTCTGGTAACGCGATAATTGCGATCGCTCTCATTCAAATTGTGGTGATGTTTTTAGGTCGGCAATTTCGCAAGAGTTGGCTGGCTGCTTGGATTAGTGGGATTTTGTTGACCTTAAGTGCGATCGGGCTGAATTGGACAGCGATGATCCTAGATTGGACTCAGGAAGGATACTGGCGTTTTAACATTGAACTAGGAACCATCGAAGCCATTCCTTTGATTGGTGGACAACTGCGCGACATCCTGACTGGGGGTGGAGCGATTAATACAGTTACTGTCGAACATCTTTACACAATACACAGTTATTTAATTTCCGTGGCGACACTAATTCTTGCCATAGTTCATTTATCTGCTTTACTGTGGCAGGAATGGGAAATGTATCAAGAAGCGCCAAGACCAGAAATTGATAATTTGCAACAACCACCAGAAGGCAAGTTTATTCCTTCCCAAGGATAATAAAGAGTCAAAAGTTAAGAATTTTCCCCTGCCCTCATCCCGCTCATCCCCCAGGAGCCTCACTAGCGGAAAATTGAGACAATTGGGCGAGGGATAGGTCTTCAACCTCCGGTAACTTTTCTAGAGAGAGGGGAGTGGATTGGGTAGCACCAGATAAGCGTTTTAAAAGGCTAGGTCTGGGGTCATGCAACAGGTAAATAATGCGATCGCCAACTTCCCACTCTTGGTTAGCTGGCATTACCTGTAAGCGTTCTTCTCGCTCTACCAATAGTGGTATCAATACCCCAGTCCGAATCTTTTCTTGGATGCGATCGCATTGAGTGGAAAACTCAAACTCATTTAGCGTAGTTGTCCCCAACTTGACTCTTCCATCATTCAAATATTCATTCCAAGTTTTAATCGCTAAGTCTGGGATAAAAGCTTGATTAACTTTATTACTAGCCGAAATATTCGCTTGCGGATCGCGTGGGAAAACAGCTAAGACGCGCGGCGGCTTAAATTCCTCAGCTGCCCTTTGAGCCAAAACAAAATTCACCTCGCCATTACTTGTCATAGCCAAAAAAGTACCCATAGAGGCAAGTCCTGCCTCTTCCAAAACAGCAGCATCCAGCGCACTGCTGGCAATCACCCGCAGATTTTGCGCCTCAGCTTGAACAAGACATTGGGGGTCAGTATCAATCATGACCACGTTTTCTTCTCGTTCTTGAAAGAACCGGGCAATCAAAAGACTCAAGGGATTACAACCCACAATCACTGCCCCAGTTACGTCTTTGGAGGTGATTTGCAGCAATTTAGCAACCCAACCAGCTGTTAGTCCTTGGCAGACAACAGTCATAATAATTGTGAGGAAGACTAAAGCTTTAATGGAATCACCGCCGTTAATGCCACGTTGGGTCAGCGAAATTGCAAAAAAAGAAGCTACGGAGGCGGCAACAATTCCTCTAGGAGCAACCCAGCTTAAAAATAGTTTCTGTCGCCAGTTTAAGTCACTGTTCCACGTACACAAGAGGATATTAATCGGGCGAACGACAAACATTAGTACCAAAACAGTGAATAAACTACCCCAACCCAAAGCAAACACACTGGCAATGGATAAATCAGCAGCTAATAAGATGAATAGCACCGAGACACTGAGAATTGTCAGCTGACCTTTAAAACTCCTTAACAGACGTTCTTCAGGGACTGAGGAGTTAGCAAAGACTGCTCCTGCAACTACTGTTGTCATTACTCCCGATTCACTGCGGATCATTTGCGATAAGGTAAACAAGCTCCAAAGTATTGCCAACACCACTAAGTTTTTTAGCTCAAATGACAGAAAACTGGCGCGTTTGAAAATCAAACTCATCAGATAACCGCCAGCACCACCAATTGCCGCACCAACACCCAGGCGCATGAGTAAACCGACGATCGCATTAATCGGATCAGCATCGCCGTTCAAAATGGTATCGAGGACAACGAAGGCGAGGATAGCTCCTACAGGGTCAATTAAAACCCCTTCTCCTTCCAAGAGTGTTGCTACTTGCCGATCTACATTGATTTGTTTAAGCAAAGGCCCAACCACCGTTGGGCCTGTAACCACAACTATAGAAGCATAGAGAAAAGCTATATTCCAGGGAAATTCACCCAGCCAGTGGGCTGCCATACTCCCACCAAGCAGTGTGATCAGCGTTCCTAGAGTGACGAGCAATTGTAGGCTGACTGAAACTCTACCTAACTCACGTAAATCCAAGTTAAGTCCGCCTTCAAACAAAATGATTGCCGTTGCTAGGGCGACAATAACTTCTAGTCCAGTACCTAGCAAATGGGGATGCAACAGCCCGATGCCATCAGAGCCAAAGAGGATGCCTAACAGCAATAACAAAACGATGCTGGGTATCCGAAAATATGCAGCCAGCACTTGGGCGCTAATGCCTGCAAGGACGGCGATCGCCATCTGTAGGGTAATTTCAAAAGATGCTTCCATGTTGTAGATTTTGAGCGATTTATTTCAAAATCTTTTATAAAAAACCGTAAACATTAACTTTACACGGTACAACATCATACCCTTTGTCCATTGCTGAATTTAGCGTTTTTTCTATCTGGACATCTTTTTAAATCCCCAGCGCCGGACGCTGACGCACCCTGCGGCTTCCCGCAGAAGCGTCTACAGAATTCTTTTTGTGTCTCCATGTCTCTTTGTATCCTCATTCAAGCTTTCGCCTCCACCCAGTTTAGCTGTCACAAACTTTTTTTGGCAAAACCTGTTGACAAAGGCAAGGAAATTGGTTAACTTATAAAAGGTCTGAGTCCGATGCCCCCATCGTCTAGAGGCCTAGGACACCTCCCTTTCACGGAGGTAACGGGGATTCGAATTCCCCTGGGGGTACTTAAAAACAATAAAAAAGCAGGATTATTTCTTGCTATAAATTTACTAAGTAAAAGTGTCATTCAGGAAAAAACCTGAATGACACTTTTACTATACATAAGGTTCATTGCTGGCTAGCTTTTCTACACGTTGGTGAATAGCCAGAAGATTTAACCGCAGGTCTTTGCTCAGGCGATTTTCAATGATTCCCACTGGCATAGTGAGTTTAGGCCAAACTTGAATTGTGTAGCAAAGATTTGTTCCTACATACTCACCGAGAGAATAAGGCTCTAAGCACCAGCTACCAGAAAAGCCTTTAAAATCTCCTTCTACCATGCGGAAATTAATTTCTTTGGGGAAGCATTCTTCCAAATCCAGAACTACCCGCGCACAAAAGTTGAAATTCAGTAAGCGCTGGGAGCCTACTTGCTCAAGTCTAATTCCACCATTGGGATGTTCGATTAGACGACTCTTGGCAAGATTGGGAAGAAAGTCAGGCAAGGCTTCATAATCTGTCAGAACCTTCCAGATTTGTTCCACTGGTTGGGAAATTTGGACTTTGGCACTGATTTGTCGCTTTCGCTCTGCTATTTTCTCAATTTGAACTTCTATGTTAGCTGCCAAAGCGGCTGCATCAGCAGTCAAATCCCCTTCGAGGTTAATGTCATCACTAGGAGACTGGAAATCAGGGTTCTCTGTTGTGTTTTGTTCTTTAGTCACTTTCAGAATTATGGTTTGCTTTCGTCAGAAAATTGGGGCAGAGTCAAGGTGAAGCAAATTTCGCTTTGTTGAGAATCCGAGATTTGAAGACTCTCAACTGCGATCGCTCCATTCAGATGCTGCACTAAAGACTTGACTAGAGCAAGTCCCAAGCCAGTCCCTGGAGTCCAGCGCCCTTTTCCGCGACGGAACTTGTCAAAGATGTAAGTCGCTTCTTCTTGAGAGATGGCACGTCCTGTATTCGTCACCTTTATGATAACTTGATCAATTTGTTGATCAACTCTGTGAGCAGCTTCCAAATGGACGATGGTATCATGCTCTGAGTATTTACAGGCATTAGTTAACAGTTCTTGGAGAATGCGGTCAAAACTCTCTAGTTCAGTTTGCAGTTTTAGCGACTCCTGTGGTAAATCTACAGAAATCTTTAATCCCTTCTCGGCGAGTTTTTTCTCGAAGGATGCTGCTATATCCTGGATTCTAGTATTTAAATCTATAGATTCTAGTTGTGGGGCTTCGTGAGGCGACTCTAGTTTCTGGAGTGTCAACAAGTCATTAATCAAGTTAATTTCCTTTGTACATTCCTGCTCTAGGATATCTATGTATCTAGCCTGACGCTCTGGTGCTATTCCTGGCAAACGTAAGTTCCGAATTGACATTAACATGTTTGTCAAAGGATAGCGCAAGCGATCGCTCATATTACTCAAAAATTCATCTTTGAGTTCATTGAGTTTCCGTAGCTGCTCAACATACTGCCGGGTTCTTTCATGCAATTTTGCCTGGAGTTCCAGACTGCTTTGGAGTTTCGCTGTCCGCTCATCTACCAAAGTTTGGACTTGGCGTAATGTCTGTGACTGAATTATGGCGTTACTTACTTGAGCACAAACCATTTCCACAAGATTTATTTCTGCTGCTTGCCAATTGCGAGTGACAGCTTGCTGTAGCACCAAGAATCCTAAGATTTTACCTTGACTCTCTAATGGCACTAATAATACCGCAGGCAATTCCTCTACTGCAAATAATGGAGCAGCTGACGAGGTATCATTTTGATCTTTATAGTCATCGAAGATTACTGGTTTTCCAGTATCCATGAAGGCACGCTGACATAAACCACATTCCGAAAGCAAGAAAGACTGATCTAAGCTATCTGGTTTAGTAGTGTGGGAAATCTGTGTTGCCTTAGTCCATTCACCGCTTACTCTAGCTTTCGCTTTAGGAATTTGCTTTTTGGCTTGAGTCCTAAAGAGTGGATCTGTATATTTTAGTAGTATAAGCAAACCCCGATCTGCCTGTAGAGATTCAGCAGTAGAGGCTATAACTAACTGGAGCATTTGATTAAGCTCCAAATTACTGCGACTCAGTATAGTTAATTGCTTGATCAAGCTTTGATACTGATTGTTCTTTTGCAGATACTGTTGTTGATGAGTAATTAGTTGAGCTTGTGCTAGGCGAGAAAAAGCGATCGCACAAGCCGACTCCACATCTTTGAGCAGTTGTTTTTCTGATTCACTCCAATCATAGGGTTGGAATTTAATCAGATTAATCACCCCATTATTATTGCCAGCAAATCGGGTGGGAATTGCCAAAACGGCTTTTATCGGTAGTGGCAAATACTGACAGCCAATTACCAGACTATTTTGAATGATGGAAATATCTTCAATAGTTAATGGTTCAGCAGCACATTGCAACACTGGTGAGTGCATAAGCAACTGTTCCATTGAAAACATCTCTTCTGGATGTGGCAACCCTAGATACTCATCAGCACACCAATTAGTAGTAGTCGCTTCGTCGGATGTCTCACCCATTACTGAAACCAAGCAGCAACAATCTACTTGAAAGACAACTCCTAGCAATTGGGCAATATCTTGCAGCATCAATGCCGTCGCCGAGCTATTGGCAATGATTTGGTTAATTTTTTGTACCAACTGGTGGGCAGTTTCTTCCTGATGCTGCATCAGCTTGACTTGGTAAGGTTGTAGTCGATCTATATCATCTACGTACTGTGGCGACGACCATAAAGGCTTTTTCATTCTTGGCACGCCCTTGGATAATAACCCCATTGTTTTTGCACCCAACCTCTTGGCATATTATTCCCCGTTAGTTGTGTTGCTACACCTTGATAATTGACAATTTTTTTATGAATACTTTCTCTCACCTGTTATAGCCCTTTTCTATGGCAGATGGCCAAGTTCCCGCTATTTAAGCAAATTGCTACATAGGTAATGAGATACTTAGGATATTCTAAAATGCCCCAGCCTGATTATTTGTGGCTGCTTTATCTTCTTTATATTGAGATAATTAATTTACTTTGACTTAGAATATCCTGTCTGTAAGTATACATAAACCGTAATTTCTCTGGAATCTAAGCAAAATCCCCCAGCTATAACCGTAATAACACTGAATCTATTTTAAAATTTTTGTAAGATTTTGCTTTTAATTTAGTTCTTAACAATAGGTTTTACTTATTGGAGGAAATAAAGCTAAATTCTGAATGCAGCCCAATTATTTAGTAAAAATAACTGAGCTGCATTGCCTGAATATAAGACTATCCAGCCAAACTCTCGACACTCAGAGGAACCATATCGCCATTCCTCGTCAATCCTAATAACATCGCTTCTTGGGGTTGAATTAGTTGACCTGTGAGTACACAGCGTTCTTCTTGCTGAGCTGTGGCAGCAATACTAGCTCGAATGTCGGTTCGCGAAAATCTAGGCTTCCATTCACCTGATTTTTGCTGGACATAATTCCAAAGGATATCTCGGATCAAAGCTTGATATCCTTGATTGCCAGCTATTTCTTTAAGCTTATCTTTGAGTTCCCGCTCTAGGCGGATGCTGGTGACTTCCATATCGGTAGTTGGGGTGCGAGCGATCGTATGCATCACTATTTCTCCTTAAAGGTATAGACAAGATAGTAATACAAGTGTAGTATGTTTAAAGCAATCTTCAATAGGTGAAATTTTCTGTGAAATCCATTTACCCCATCTCTACTTCAATTTTGTGCGCTACCAATTGCCGAGCCGGTTGGGAATCAGCTGCTATGGAAGTGGAGTATTTATTTATGGGCGATGGTAGCCGGAATCATGGGCAAATCACAGAGGGTAATTATGATTTTAGACATCTCAGCATTAGTGTGCTGATTGCAAAACCAGAACTAGATCAACAAAGCGGGGGGTACAGGCAAAGGAATACTGTACCGATATAAGACCAGAAAGTTTTCCGGTCAATTCTAACCCCCGCTTCACCAAAAACTTGAAGCGGGGGTTTTTTTATAAGGAGTGAAGCTGTGATGATATCTTCCATGCGCGGCGCGAACGCAATGCAAGTGTTAGAGCAATCTGTGGTGGTGTTTTCTCAAAATTACTTGCCACTGTGTCGGATCGATATCAAGCGGGCGATTGTGCTGTTAGTAACAGACAAAGCTCAACCGCTGGGTTTTACCACAGAAAGCGGATGGCGAGTTCACTCACCCAGTTTGGTAATTGATGTGCCAAAACACATTCGCTTAACAGTTACTTCTAATGAGCGGATGTGGAAAGTTCCGCCAGTCAATCGGCGGGAAGTGTTACGACGAGACCATCACAGTTGCCAATATTGCGGTAGCGGCAAACATCTAACGCTAGATCATGTGATGCCGCGATCAAGAGGCGGTTCTCACACTTGGGATAACGTAGTCACAGCTTGTGAGAAATGTAACTCCCGTAAAGGTGACCGCACCTTGTTTGAAGTTGTTATGCAACTGCGTACCAAACCAAAAGCACCAATCCACCCCGCGATTGCTTTTGCCGAACAGTTTTGGATAGATATGCAAGGAAGCCTGGAATAACAGGAGAGCATAAGGAATGCTGAAATTAACTTACACTGAAAGCAGCTTTTATTTGGAATGTGTCACTCTGTCGCTAGAAGAATGGGTAGCGCAGCGAGTAATTTTAGCCCTGCGAGTTGGGCAAAGTTTATGCATTGAACCCAGTACCGCTTCCTTTTTGCTTCCTGTTGATTTGCCAGGGGTAGAAGTGCTTAAGGCTGAGGTAAAAAGAGATGACAGAGGAATCATTGCCCTTTGTGCCTGCGATGCCGAATATATAGAAGTCACCCTGTGGGGTTCTTGGCTATTAGATAGTTCTAAGGATGCTGTCGGTGTGTTCGTTACCACTATGAGCGATCGCGCTGAGTTCTTTTTGCACAAACTTTGGCAAGAAGCTCAAGAGAGCAGTACTTCTGTATTGAGCGAATAAACGAAATAGTCGGGTGAGTAGAATTCCTCACCCTTTATTGTCTCATTTTTAAGAGTTTGGGAATTGTCACAAATCGGTAGCATTTGAGTTTGCTGATGATTTGTGGCAAAACTTTTCCTACCCAAAGAAATGTCGCATTAACATCATTTGGCTTCAGGATATCTAGCATTTACTAAGATTGTCTTTGGGTAGGGACCATCATTAATACAACCATTTTTCCTTGAAATTTAGCTGGGGCTGTAAAGGTAGGGTTTACGACTGGCGAATTAATTTGCCCTTTTGCTGGATGATCTTGAACTTGTGCATGTGCAGTATAGATTTTGCTTATTGGCTAGTTCAACCCAATTGTGGGGAAGTGTCTGGAGCAATACTACAAGCTGTAATCATAGTGGCGATCGCGACAAAACTAATTATCTGTTGTCGCTTGAGGGAGTTGTCTGTCACATCAGGCTTTTAAATATTCACCCAAGAATAACTGTAGTTTTACTTTTCAGAGTGGTTAATTAAGTTCAAACCTAAGTACAGCAACTTTTTTAGACAATTTCAAAAAAATTTTCTGAAACCCCTTGACACCTCTTGTAGTGTTTTGTAGTATAAATGTAGTGAGACGGAAAACAAGCTTCCCAAGAGTCAAAGTTATGTTCTACATAAAACTAAAGGACAGGCGTTGGAATAAACCAGAGTCCCCAATCAAAAAAGCTGCTTTTACTTGTAAATCATCGGCAGTAAAGGCAATAAACGAAAAAATTTCTAAGTTTGCAATCATCAAAACCATTGAATACATCCGTAATACATAACAGGCTTGCTACCTAGAGTTTCGGTTGTTTTCCTAACAGTTTCTAAAAGTAGAAAGTAAATTTTCTGAACCTTGAAAACTAAATAAGAAATGGGCAAGTTCACCAAAATTTTGTGTCTAATACCAATTTAATATGAAGCTGCATAGAAAAGAGCTTCTAAAATAAAGTTATAAGAGGAGATAGATATTACTTGCTCAAATGTTAATTGCTCGAACAATTGTTGTATGCGAGTGCGTAAATCTTGCAAAGAAGAAAAAAGTTCATTTTTGAGAGATTTTTTGAGAAACTGCCAAAGCCTTTCAATTGGATTAAGCTCAGGGGAATGAGGTGGTTGAAGTAGGGGTATAATATTTTCAGGCTAATTAATTGCACAACTTACATGAGCAGGTGCTTGATCAATTTGTAAAATTGCATAATTTGAGCCTAATTGCTGAGATAGCCAATCTATAAATTGTTGAAAATAGTTCCCGTTGAGTTTAGAATATTCTTGCTGGAAATATTTTCCTGTTAATGGTTCAATTGCACCATAAATCCAAAAATTTTCTCGTTCCCATTTAACCGATACAGTTGGCTTGACTCCAGAAGCCGTAATTACTTTTCCTGTCAGAGTTTTTAATCCTACTCTTGTTTCATCCTGACACAAGTAATGAACGCATTTTCCTTGCGCTAGATGAACTTCATGACAATTCAGAATCATACCGAGTTTTTTTTAAACTCAGATACCAACTTAACGCCAGTGCTTGTGGCTTTGAGGACGTGGTACTTTGAGTTTTGCCCCTAATTTATATCGAACTAACGCATACACTGTTGCATATTCAACCTCCAGCCCCTGTTCGAGTTTTAACCACTCTACGATGGCACCATAACTCGCAAACCCTTTACCTGTTTTTAACTCTGACTCCAGTGCCGCGATCGCTCCTGGATGAATTTTTCGTTTTGCACCTGGGGCTTTCTTTATTTTCAATAAACTAGATAGACCACCTGTTCTATACTTCTGTAGCCATCTAGTGATTGTTGAAGTATCTCTTGCCAAGCGGTTTCCAATTTCTTGCTGTTCCTTTATCTGACCGCTTTTTATCCACCACAGCATCTGTAATTTTTCTTTCTGATTTACCAAATTGGCTGTTTGAAGACGTTTTTTGAGTTCTTCTTCACTCTCTGCTATTTCCATCTTAAATGGGCGGCTCATTGCTATTTTAATTTCTTGTTCTTGTTTTCCCTATTATATGCACCTTCATATAAAAATGGTATAAAAACCTAAAAGTTTAAGCACAGATTCAAAAAATCGGGGTGTAGCTCAATTGGCTAGAGCGTTCCGTTGTCTGCGGAAATGTTGCGGGTACCCTGCGGGAAGCAAGCTACAAATCCCGTCACCCTGGTTGTAGTCCTGTAGGCGAATAGTTTAAGCCATCAGCCTCTCAAGCTGAAGATTGCGAGTGCGAATCTCGTCAGGACTCCCAAATGGCTGAGTAGCTAAGTGGTCGAAGGCGTCGGTCTGCAAAACCGATATCGTGAGTTCAAATCTCACCTCAGCCTCTGGTGCGATCGCAGCGTAGCTTAACCAGCAAAGCCCCAGGTTCATACCCTGGTGCGGGTTGCAAATCCCGCCGCTGCCACCAAATGCAGGGATAGTGTAACGGCAACACCTCGTGACTCCAAATCCGATGTTCTAGGTTCAAATCCTAGTCCCTGTGTCAGACAATTTTGGATTAAATTTTTTAATCCAAAATCTACAATTCGGTCAATTATGCCCTCATGGACGAATGGTTAAGTCAGTGTTCTTTCAAAGCACAGATGCGAGTTCAATTCTCGTCGAGGGAATAATTATGGGTCGGTGGCCGAGTTTGGCTGAAGGCGACAGTCTGTAAAACTGTTCTTTTTTGCACGCAGGTACCCTTCCTTCTTGCGCCAACGGGACGCTCCCCGAATGGGAAGCAAGCTACAAATCCTGCTCGACCCACTATGGAGAGGTGGCTGAGTGGCTGAAAGCATCCTCCTGCTAAGAGGAAGCGGGTTTTAATATCCGTCGCAGGTTCAAATCCTGTTCTCTCCGTTTTGAGAGTGTGGTGTAACTGGATAACATCTCAGTCTACGAAACTGAAGACTTGAGGGTTCGATTCCCTCCGCTCTCGTTGTATCAGAGAGATGGTGGAGTGGCTGATTCGAGTTGAATTAAACCAGTTCATAGGGTAATACCCATCTCTCCTTCTATCCCCTAGTAGCTCAGTTGGTAGTTAGCGCCTGTTTGTTCGCGTAGCGTGTCTGAAAGACAAGAACAGGAGGTCGTCGGTTCGATTCCGACCTGGGGGGCTTTCGTTGCCTCATAGCTCAATGGTAGAGCAAGCGGCTGTTAACCGCGCGGTTGTAGGTTCGAGTCCTACTGAGGCAGCCATTCATTGCCGGGTGGACGAATTGGTAAGTCGCATTGCTCTGAACGATGAGGTTGCAGGTTCAATTCCTGTTACCAGCTTGATGCGGGTGTGATGTAATCGCTAGCATCTGAGTATGGCGTACTCAGTGCGTGGGTTCAATTCCGACCAGTATCCACCAAATAAATATGGGGTCATAGCTCAAATGGCTAGAGCGCCTGCCTTGCAAGCAGGAGGTTATGGGTTCAAGTCCCATTGGTTCCACTGATGGTGTCTGAAGCCAAAGTGGTCGAGGCGCTGGTTTGTGGAACCAGTCATAGCGGGTACCCTTCGGGAACGCTTACGCGAACAAGTCCCGTCAGGCACCCTTGAATGGAAGATGCCGCTGTAGGCGATAGCCTTCTCGAAGAGTATGGACGGCAACTGGTCTTGAAAACCAGGTACAGCAAACTGTAGGGGTACCCTACGGGAAGCAAGCTACGATTCCTCCATCTTCCTCTTTTCCACCTGAAGCCGAAAAGCGAGGCGCTGTGCTGATAACACAGAAATAGGAGGGGCAGTACCTCCCTGGTGGATTTATATTTAGCGTTGTATAAAAAAGCTTGCGATGTTAATACGATCGCACTTGCTCATTTCTTTTTCAAATTAACTAGGGTGGTTGGCATACCGGCTGTGCACATAGCTCTTAACCCGCAGAAATAGGTTCGACCCCTATACCACCCATTTATGAATAGCAACTAGCGATCGCTAGTTCAGCATGTTGCAATAATATATCTTTATCCAAAGCATGTACGGGATATTGCGGTGTTACTGCCAGTAGTTTATCGATTCTTTCTCTGGCTGCTTCCACTAATGATTCGTCTAAGCTACCCTTGGTTAGAGAATCAACAAAATCTTCAGCAATCTGATAAGTTCTTTCAATTGATGATGAATTAATGTTGCGCGAGACAATAAACAAGTCGCAGCCTGCATGAAATGACCGCGCCACAGTACCAGCTTTAATAAACATATCTGAGATAGCTTTCATATCCAAGTCGTCAGATACAACTACTCCCTCAAAGCCAAGTTCCCTTCTAAGTATGGTTTTGAGGATAGTTTGGGAAAGGGTTGCTGGTACATCAGCATCTATCCTGGGAAATAAAATATGGGCAGTCATGATTAAAGGAATCTGTACTTCGATTAAAGCTCTAAAAGGTATAAGTTCTCGAATTCGCAGGTCTTCTAGAGTTAAATTCAGTATTGGTAGCTCAATGTGAGAGTCCTTGCTAGTGTCTCCATGTCCGGGGAAGTGTTTGGCACATCCCAAAATTCCTGACTCTTGAAGTCCAAGGTAGTAGTCACGGGCACCTTGAGTAGCAGTTTCGGGAGTGTTACCAAAGGCACGAGGCCCAATAATGGGATTGTGGGGATACGAAAAAATATCTGCTATAGGTGCCCAAGATAAATTGATTCCCAGTGATTTTAGCTCTAATGCTGTGGCTTTTGCTACTTCACGGGCGTGCGATCGCAGCAATAACGCATGAGGAAACCGCGTAATCGGCTGTGGTGTGCGAATGACACGACCTCCTTCATGATCCAGAGTCATAAACATTAAATCACGTTCAGTATATTTTCGTATTTGACTGGTCAAATCTTTAAAGCTTTCCAGCCAAACTTGATATGGGGTACCATCCAAAAAGTTCTTCGCAAAAAAGATCACCCCGATCGGTCTCAATTCATTGAGTGCACGTTTATCATCATCGCTTAATGTAGTGCCGGAAATACCTAGAATCAGGTGATGTCCAAAGCGCCTTAGCTCCTGCGATACACTCATAATCTTTTACCTATAAGTTGTGCGGTAAACAACAGAGTTGTTCAACCTAGAGGACATAAACCTTTATCCTACATCCTTATGGAGAGTGGCGAGCTTTCAAACAGAGGTTTTTATTCTAGTTTCCATGCCGAGTATGGGAATATCTTTTAGAGGCTGCGACCTAAGATAATTAAGCCAAAATATTCAGCATAATTACTGGTGCTACTAGAGATTAGTTTTCCCACAAAAGCATTCTGCTGTTTCAATAGATATTTGCTCTGTTGCGCCATCAAACAACTCCATAATGACTCAGAATTGTTGCTAATATATACTAACTACTTAACAGTCAAAATACTTAAATTAAAGCATAGGTGGTCTTAATTTTTACTTTATTGATGTATTCACTGTAGGGAAATATATCTTAAATTAACTAGCAGTCTTCAACTAATACCCTAAATATTTCCTCAGAGTAAATATACGACTTAGCAAAGAAATCAACTACTTTAAGACAATATTTAGGATTAGCTATTTCCAGTCAAAGGAATTACTTTTGTTTCCCTAAATTTCTTACCCATAAATCTAGATAAAATGTTCGCCAAAACCTATTAGCAACAATGGTGTTGGCAATTATGTTGGGTAGGTGCGCGTAGGTAAAATTCCCTTTGGTAAAAGTTTTTTGGGGAAGCGATCGCACAATGACTGCCAAATGTAACGGTTTGCAACGTATAATGAGAATCAACAAAACCATTAAGAAATATTGAAGGGCATTAAGGTTAAATGCGAGTAGCGATCGCGGGTGCTGGTCTAGCAGGACTTTCCTGCGCGAAATATCTCACGGACGCAGGTCACACTCCCATTGTCTTGGAAAGCCGGGACGTATTGGGTGGGCTGGTTGCGGCGTGGAAAGACTCTGACGGCGACTGGTACGAAACCGGGTTACACGCCTTCTTTGGGGCATATCCTAATATGCTCCAATTGCTCAAAGAGTTGGGCATTGAAGACAGACTCCAGTGGAAAGAGCATACACTGATTTTCAATCAACCAGACAAGCCTGGGACACTCTCACGTTTTGATGTTCCAGATATTCCATCACCTTTCAACGTTATTGCATCGATTCTTCGCAACAAAGACATGTTGACTTGGGAGCAGAAGATTCGATTTGCAGTTGGCCTACTTCCAGCAGTGGTTCGGGGTCAAAAGTATGTTGAAGACATGGACAAGTACAGCTTCTTAGAGTGGTTGAAAAGGCAAGGTGTTGACGAGCGGGTAACTAGTGACGTTTTTATCGCCGCATGTAAAGCCCTCACCTTTATCAACCCTGATGAAGTTTCGGCAACGATTTTGTTAACTGCACTGAATCGCTTTCTGCAAGAACGATATGGCTCCAAAATTGCATTTTTGGATGGTTCTCCCACAGAACGTCTATGCAGCCCGATCGTAGATTACATCACAGAACGCGGTGGAGAAGTGCGATTGAATGCCCCCTTAAAAGAGATTTTGCTCAACGCCGATGGCACGGTGAAAGCATACTTGATTCGAGGGTTAAATGGTGCAGAAGATGAAGTTTTTACGGCTGATGCCTATGTATCTGCCATGTCAGTTGATCCTTTAAAGGTCATGTTGCCTAAATCTTGGAAGCAAATGGAGTTTTTCCAGAAGCTAGAAGGTTTGGAAGGAGTACCAGTGATTAACCTGCATTTGTGGTTTGACCGGAAACTTACAGAAATTGATCACTTGCTTTTTTCGCGATCGCCCCTCCTAAGCGTTTATGCTGATATGAGCAATACCTGCCGTGAATACGCCAACCCCAATCGCTCAATGCTGGAATTAGTTCTAGCTCCGGCAAAAGATTGGATTGCCAAATCTGATGAGGAGATTGTGGCTGCAACGATTGCCGAGTTAGAAAAACTTTTCCCCGACCACTTTGGGGGAGACAATCCAGCAACATTGCTGAAATCTCATGTGGTGAAAACGCCGCGTTCAGTTTACAAAGCGACCCCTGGTCGTCAACAGTACCGTCCCGCACAAGTTACGCCCATTGCCAACTTCTATCTCGCCGGAAGTTATACCATGCAACGCTACTTAGGCAGTATGGAAGGTGCCGTACTTTCTGGTAAGCTGACAGCGCAGGCAATTTCTGAGGCTCTCCCGGTAGCAAATTCCTCAAACCTGCAAACGCTCACCCGACCGCCCGCAACGAATGCTGCAACTGCCTGATTCCCCCCCGCGCATGAAAACGCTGGTCTCTGTAGACGAGTCCTACAAACTTTGTCGGGATCTCACAGCAAAGTATGCCAAGACTTTTTACCTGGGTACTTTGCTCATGAGTCCGGTAAAACGTCAATCTATTTGGTCAATTTATGCTTGGTGTCGCCGTACAGATGAATTGGTGGATGGGCCCGCATCTGCTATTACCACGCCAGAAACCCTAGACCTATGGGAACAGCAGCTGGAATCGATTTTTGCGGGACGCCCATTAGAAAATTACGATGTCGCTTTAGTTGATACCCTCCAGCGCTTTCCGATGGACATTCAGCCCTTTCGGGATATGATTGCCGGTCAACGTATGGACTTATATCGCAGTCGTTATGAAACCTTTGAGGACTTATACCTCTACTGTTACCGCGTTGCTGGCACTGTTGGCTTAATGTCAACAGAAGTCATGGGTGTGGATAGCACCATATACACCGCTCCGTGGCATCAGAACAAACAACCATATCTTCCCACAGAAGAAGCGATCGCTCTGGGAATTGCCAATCAACTCACTAACATCCTGCGGGATGTGGGAGAAGATGCCAAACGGGGGCGGATCTACATTCCCCTTGAGGACTTGGAAAAATTCAACTACACCGAGCAAGACTTCTTCAAAGGTGTGGTAGATGATCGTTGGCGGGCGCTGATGCGCTTTCAAATCGATCGGGCCCGCCAATTCTATAGCACATCCGATCAGGGAATTACTTATTTAGCATCCGACGCCCGTTGGCCTGTATGGGCAGCATCAATGCTGTACGGTCAGATTTTGGAGGTGATTGAACGCAACGATTATGATGTGTTCAGTCAGCGCGCTTACGTTCCCCAGTGGAAAAAGTTACGCACTTTGCCCTTAGCTTGGATGCGATCGCAAGTCCTTTGAGAAATTAGTCATTTGTCGTTACCGAAGACAAATGACTATTGACTCTTAAAAGCAAGTCTGGTAACATTGATATTCGTGAGTCATGGAGAGGTGGCTGAGTGGTCGAAAGCGGCAGATTGCTAATCTGTTGTACGGCAGGCAACTCCGTACCGAGGGTTCGAATCCCTCCCTCTCCGTTTTACAGCTTTTAATACACAGAGCATATACTGTGTATAACACTAATACTAGTGTAGTGGTAAATATTTCTACTCCCAAAGATGGATGATATGATTTATCATTTGGAGTCCTGATAAGATCCAGCTAAGTTTGAATCTTACTTTTAGGCTCCTAGATATCTGAGGAGTGAAATATACTTATGAGAAAAATTAGCGCTGCCTTAACCTTCAGTATAGCTACCCTAGCAACTGGGTTCCTAGTTGGGGCTTGTGGTGATCCCAGTGCCCCCAATAGCACAGCTACCAACGGAAGTACTGCTACCCCAGCGGCAAACTCAACTACTACAAGCACTGGTAAAGGGCTAAAAATTGGTTCCCTGCTACCAACAACAGGCGACTTGGCTTCTGTGGGACAACAGATGCTAGGTTCTGTCCCTTTACTCGTCGATACAGTCAATGCTTGCGGTGGGGTGAATGGCGAACCAGTGAACTTGGTGCAAGTAGACGACCAAACCGACCCCAAAGCTGGTGCTGCCGGTATGACCAAACTAGCAACTTTAGATAAAGTTGCAGGTGTCGTTGGTTCTTTTGCCAGTAGCGTTTCTAGTGCAGCAGTCTCCATTGCAACGCCGAATAAAGTTATGCTGGTTTCCCCAGGGAGTACCAGTCCTGTGTTTACCGAAAAGTCCCAAAAAGGCGACTTTAAAGGTTTTTGGGCGCGTACCGCTCCCCCCGATACCTACCAAGCACTAGCATTAGCCCAACTTGCCAATAAAAAAGGTTTCAAACGAATTTCTACAGTCGTGATTAATAACGATTATGGCGTAGGCTTTGAAAAAGCATTTGTGCAAACTTTTGAAAAATTGGGTGGAACCATCGTTAATAAAGATAAGCCTGTCCGCTACGACCCGAAAGCCCAGACATTTGATACAGAAGCGGCTGCTGCTTTTGCTGGGAAGCCAGATGCAGTCCTGGCTGTACTGTACGCTGAAACTGGCAGTCTGTTCTTGAAAGCCGCCTATCAGCAAGGTGTAGCTAAGGGAGTGCAGATTCTGCTTACAGATGGAGTAAAATCACCCACTTTCCCAGAACAAGTTGGCAAAGGCAGTGATGGTAAATATATTTTAACTGGTGCGATCGGTACAGTACCCGGTTCCGATGGTAAAGCACTAGAAGCTTTCAACAAGCTATGGAAAGATAAAAAGGGTGGTGCGCCAGGGGAATATGCTCCTCAAGCTTGGGATGCGGCTGCCTTATTGACGTTGGCAGCGCAAGCTGCTAAGGAAAATACAGGCGTTGGCGTAGCCAGCAAAATTCGTGAAGTTGCTAATGGGCCTGGCACAGAAGTTACCGATGTCTGCGAGGGGCTAAAGTTGCTTAAAGAGGGTCAAGATATCAACTACCAAGGTGCCAGCGGCAACGTAGATGTTGATGCTAACGGTGATGTTGTTGGTGTATATGATGTATGGACGGTAGGAGACGATGGCCAAATCAAGGTAATTGACAAAGTTACCCCTAAATAGAAAGTTAGGAGTTGTGAGTTATGAATTTAATCTTAATAACTCCTAACTCCTAACTTCTAATTCATAACTCCTAACTCTTAAAACCCACTAAAGTTGTAACCAACTCCTAACAACAAGCCTATATCAGTTTCATTGAAAAAGCCGGCATTCACAGCGGCCGTTGCTGTGAATTGAGGAGTTAGAGGCACATCAATGCCGCCAGATACTAAAAAGGCAAATTGCGAATCATCACCAGTTTTGTAAGCTGCACCTACTCCGACGTAAGGTGCAATTGGTAATGGTTCGCTAAAAGCATCTGCTGATTGGAAAGTAAAATCGTAGGTGATAGGAAGTAAAACTGTGGTGTTGTCCCCAAATACGGCTGAGGGTCGCACAGATATAGAATTTGTCAGTCCGATTTTGCTGACTACCGCGAAATTACCATCGCCCAAAGATGAGTCTCCACCACTCAAACCAATGTTAGCAGCAACGCCAATATAACTGCTGCCACCAGCAGTAGTTCTACCTAAATCAATATCCGATTGCGCTACCTTGGTAGCAGATGGTTGAGCAGTAGTTTGAGAAGTCGGTTCTACAAACTCAGAGGTGAGCGTCGCAGATGAGGTTGCCACTGTACCTGGAATGGGTGTAAGCGTTACACTAGCGTTTTCCTGTATCGCAGCGTTGGGCAGCTGCTGTACACTAGTTAAATTTGTTACTGTAAGTGTTTCAGTTGTTTCTGTAGAGAAATTTTGACTTGCAGTGTCTAGTTCTGTACTAAACTCGTTGGGAGACGCTACGGTTGTGGAAGGGTCGGTTAATGCCTGACTGCTCACCTTGTCCACTGTCTGGGCACTTGCAGATAAGCCACTACTCAGGACTGTGAGAGCAGCTATACTTGGTAACCAAAAAACACCTTTAAGAAAAATAGTATTCACGTTCACTCCTAAAACAATATTGCCGCGAGAAATAAAGGTTTTTGTTGACATAAATCAACGAAATCGCGCAATACTCAAAATTTAACACCAAAAAATCGGTTTTTCCATTTTGACTTTGCTGGTATCTAGTTAATATTTACTAGCAAAAAATTAAATATCATATCCTAAATATCTGGAATTTGACAGATGACAAAAATTATATTGGCTTTCAGCAAAGAGTCTATTTGTTGAAAAGGTTATCAAAATTGCGAAAACTTTTCCCAAAAAAATTAGTCTACGTCAACATCCAGTTTTCTTTGTCTTTGCGCCAACTGTTCACCACATTAGCTTGAATCTGGTAGGGTGTAGATGTTAGTCCTAACGCACTGAAAATCTTGCATGGTGCGTTAGCCTATGCGATAACACACCCTTAGGAGAATTCCAGGCAGCGACGAGTACAGGAGAAAGGTTTCCCATAGGCTATGCTCTATCTACGCCATGCTGTACTATAAATTGCGCTTTGTAACAAAAAAAGTTGATTGTAAAGTGATATTACGAAGCTTGCAAAAATATTTAGAAATTGTCTACAAAGCAAACATGGTTCTAAGGTAGAACCTATTAGGAGAGACTTGAGGCAAATGTGATGAGCGGAAATAATATTCAAAAGTATCGGTTTGTCTGTACCCTGACTTTCGGTGATATCTACGGTCAAATAATTGTTTGGTTGATTACAATTACCCTAAGTTTGGCATCAGCCTTGGCGCTGATGGGTGCCAAGCGCCCCGTATACGCTTTAGCAACAGCGGGTCTGGTCGTTCTGCTATCACTACCTTTCTTGTTGTTTGCGTTTGTCACTACCTTGTTAAATCATATTGAAGTCACTCCTGTAGGGCCTGGAACCAAAATGGAACCCATACCAGGTAATGTGTCTCAGCAACAACCTGCACAAGCAACTAGCTAAAGAGTTACAAATTAGGAGTTAGGAGTTAGGAGTTAGGAGTTAGGAGTTAGGAGTTAGGAGTTATAAGTGAAGACCCAACTCTTCATTTTTAACTTTTCACTCGTAATTTAAAAATTTGTAATATTATCCCTGTCTATAGGCAGGGAATTTTTTTGTAGAGACGCGATCGCAATTCCTCTAACTACCTGATTAATCACCTCTCTACAATAGAACAGCAGGGGTTTGCAATCAGGGGCTAATTATGCTGGAACACGATGTGATTATTGTCGGGGGTGGATTGGCGGGATGTCGCGCTGCTGTGGAAATTGCCCGCACTGACCCTAATTTAAATATTGCTGTGGTTGCTAAAACCCATCCAATTCGTTCCCACTCAGTTGCGGCTCAAGGTGGTATGGCTGCGTCGCTAAAAAATGTTGATTCAGAAGATACTTGGGAAGCACATGCTTTTGATACTGTCAAAGGTTCTGATTACTTGGCAGACCAAGATGCTGTGGCAATTCTCGCCCAAGAAGCGCCAGATGTGGTAATTGACTTGGAACACATGGGCGTTTTGTTCTCTCGCTTACCCGATGGGCGCATTGCCCAACGGGCTTTTGGCGGACATTCCCACAACCGTACTTGCTACGCCGCTGATAAGACCGGTCACGCGATTTTGCACGAATTGGTCAACAACCTGCGGCGTTATGGGGTGCAAGTTTATGAAGAGTGGTATGTGATGCGCCTCATTTTGGAAGACAATGAGGCGAAAGGTGTGGTAATGTTCCATCTTTTGGATGGACATATCGAAGTGGTGCGGGCAAAGGCGGTAATGTTTGCCACAGGGGGCTATGGTCGCGTTTATAACACCACCTCTAATGATTACGCTTCTTCTGGTGATGGTTTGGCAATGACTGCGATCGCAGGTTTGCCCCTTGAAGATATGGAATTTGTCCAATTTCATCCCACTGGCTTATATCCGGTAGGGGTGCTGATTTCGGAAGCGGTACGGGGAGAAGGGGCATATCTGATTAATAGTGAAGGCGATCGCTTTATGGCGAACTATGCACCCAGTCGCATGGAACTGGCTCCTCGTGATATTACCTCACGAGCGATCGCTTACGAAATTCGTGCTGGACGTGGTATTCATCTTGATGGAACTGCTGGTGGCCCCTTTGTCTATCTGGATCTACGCCATATGGGCAAAGAAAAAATTATGAGTCGCGTCCCTTTTTGTTGGGAAGAAGCACACCGTTTGGTAGGTGTTGACGCGGTAACTCAACCTATGCCAGTTCGCCCGACAATTCACTATTGTATGGGTGGTATCCCAGTTAATACTGATGGGCAAGTCCGCAGTAGTGGTGATGGTCTAGTTGATGCCTTCTTTGCTGCTGGCGAAACATCTTGTGTTTCCGTACATGGTGCCAATCGCCTTGGTAGTAATTCCCTGTTGGAATGTGTCGTTTATGGCAAGAGAACTGGGGCTGCGATCGCCCAATTTGTCCAAAAACGTAAGTTGCCCTCTGTAGATGAGCAACGATATGTAACGGAAGCCCAGCAACAAATCCAAGCTTTGCTAGAGCAACCAGGACAGTATCGCATTAACCAAGTTCGTCAAGCCTTCCAGGATTGTATGACCGAGTACTGCGGTGTTTTCCGCACTGAGGCATTAATGAGTGAAGGGTTGCACAAATTAGAAGAAATACAAAAGCGATATCCACAAATTTATTTAGATGACAAAGGCAGTTGCTGGAATACGGAACTTGTAGAAGCTTTGGAATTGCGAAGTTTGATGGTAGTGGGACAGACTATTTTAGCATCAGCTTTAAATCGCCAGGAAAGCCGTGGCGCTCATTTCCGCGAAGATTATTCTGAGCGAGATGATACCAACTTTCTGAAACACACAATGGCTTACTATTCACCAGCAGGAATTGATATTCAATATCGGCCAGTGGCGATTACTATGTTTGAGCCAAAAGAGCGGAAGTATTAGCTAAAGGTAAATTTATATGGGAAATCGAGGGGACTACAAAAACTTTGTCCACCTCGATTAAGAATATGAAATGATTAAGTTATCAATCAGAACCTAATTGTTTCTGAATCACAGCTATTATCTTTTCTTCCCAAGCCGGATCATTTAATTGTATTGCAGCATCACGATGACGAGATTTTCGTCTATCCATGTAAGCAGAAAAGGCTTCCTTATCATTTTTATGGGTAAGAAGGTAACTCTTTAGCTCTTGGTCGCTCATTGCTGTATAGTTTACCTGATTCATAGTTCTAGACTACATTCATGGTTCTATACTACCATCTGGTTTAATTTCTAGCTCTATTCCTTCATTTTGCCCAGCTAATATAAATATATTGAGCGATCGTTCATCTAATCGCACGATGTGAATTGCCTGAAACATCACATTTGTAAGTTGATGGCAAAGTCTATATAAGGATTGTAGCTGTTCTACTCTTAGTTGTAGATCGTCCATGAATGTTTATCTTTATAAATTTATATGTAACACATTTAATCATATAAACCCATCCAGCGATGCTCTAATAGTTGTTATTCTCACATCCTATTTAGCATTCCAAATGAACTTCCCCTTCTCACCGGGATACGCTGCTCCCTCTTTGTCACGCCACTCGAAGTATATTTCAATTGGCATTTTCAAATTCTTCATTAAGTGCAAAGTGTTACGCCAAGCAAGATTTGAATCTACACCTTGTATCGAAATGTTTACCTCTGGTAAGTAGCGAAAACCAGAATTAACTTTTTCACCCCTAACAACATGGGCAAGGGTTAGCTTCATAAGTTCCTCTACAGAAAATCCTTGTCGAATAGCAATTTCGTGTGCTGCATCGACGATTTTGTTCCAGTTCGGTTGATGAATTTCCTGGCTACCAATGACGGCTCGAAGCACTCTGGTATGGTGCAAATTGCTCGAAGTATCAGGTTCAAGAACTTTATAATTCTCGGTTTCAGAAACTTGCTGAGGCTGGTAACGTGCCTCATATTCATTCAATAACTTCTCAATAACAGTGATGGGTGTATCCTCGAAAGGGACAGCTAGAGCTTGGAGCCTTTTGTAAATGGGATCAGGTATTCTGATAACCGGCATCATATATCCTTGTGTATTTACTCTTTTATATATATGTAACATATATATATTTAAAATGCCAGTTACTTTTTAATCTGCACCAGTCTATCCAGGCTTTCCGCTACGACCAAAATTTGAAAGTGAATGATTGCCTAACAGTAAAATTTAATGACGTTATAAGCATATTAGTTCAGCCTAATCCGGCATTGAAAAAGCTGGTGACAATGATGGCTCACTGGTGTGAGATCCTAGAGACAGTCAATGGAGGCTGAACAGAATGGAACAACATCACAAGCCAACGGTTATAATCACAGGTGCTTCTTCAGGAGTCGGTTTGTACGCTGCCAAGGCTCTTGCTGAAAGGGGATGGTACGTAGTGATGGCCTGTAGGGATATAGCGAAGGCTCAACTTGCAGCCCAATCTCTGGGAATCCCCCACCAGGGTAGCTACACTATCATGCACATCGATCTTGGCTCTTTGGATAGCGTTCGACAATTTGTGAATAACTTCCGAGCAAGCGGTAACTCTCTAGACGCTTTGGTGTGCAATGCCGCAATTTATATGCCTTTGTTAAAGGAGCCACTGCGAAGCCCAGAAGGTTACGAGTTAAGTGTTGCTACAAATCATCTTGGGCATTTCCTGTTGTGCAACCTGATGCTAGAGGATCTGAAGAAATCATCTTCACAGCCAAGGCTCGTCATTTTAGGAACTGTCACTCACAATCCAGATGAACTGGGTGGGAAGATTCCGCCGCGTCCCGACTTGGGCGATTTCCAGGGCTTCGCAGAGGGATTTAAAGAGCCAATCTCGATGATTGACGGTAAGGAATTTGAACCCGTCAAAGCTTACAAAGACAGCAAGGTTTGCAACGTGTTGACCATGAGGGAACTGCATCGGCGCTATCATGAGTCAACCGGTATCGCCTTCAGTTCTCTCTATCCAGGATGTGTTGCAGAAACGCCGCTATTCAGAAACCACTATCCCCTGTTTCAGAAAATCTTCCCATTATTCCAGAAGTACATCACTGGGGGATACGTGTCTCAGGAGTTGGCAGGAGAACGGGTTGCTGCGGTGGTTGCCGATCCTGAGTATAATCAATCCGGTGCTTATTGGAGTTGGGGAAATCGTCAGAAGAAAGATGGCAAATCCTTTGTTCAAAAGGTTTCTCCTCAAGCCCGCGATGATGAAAAAGGCGATCGCATGTGGGAACTAAGTGCAAAGTTGGTTGGACTGGCATGATGCGACAGGATTTGGCGTTACCTTTGTGCATGATTCATCGATTTATCGATCCACTTTTTTGAATCGATATTATGTGCAGGAAACCGATGCTTGAGGTGATTATTAAGTCACCTCTGACTTTATTGATAGCTGTATTTAACTACCACTTCTTCTTGTAAGCTATAACTCTGACATAAACCTCAGTCAAAGCAAAGAAGATTGCGTGATAAATTATAACTGGTAAAAAAAGTGCACTTTATAGGATAATTACAAATTATGATGACGTTAATTTCCCACTGTTGCACTTAGTGTTTTAGAGGATGTTTTAAAATTGCTAAATCCTGTATCCAAAAGTTTAGATGCTTCTAAGCCCTGCTTTTTACTGAAGACTTTTAGAAGGTTATTCCCCCTTTTTAAGGCTTGATCGAGGTTATCTTTATTTAACTGGATACTTGACTGTTAATGCACTGACACGAACCCTATAAAATTCTGCTGCTTTCTGCTTGTTCATAAAAATACCGCCAAATTTAACGAAATCCTAACTATGCACATCTTGATATCTTGATATATAGCTATATTGCAGTGCTTACTAGATTAAAGATAATTGGCTTTATATAAAGAAACTTGAAGAAGAATTCAGACTCAATTATTGGAAGATTCAGACCCACCATTGAAGTCCACTAAAGTGAATATTTAGTTGGGTTGAAAACGCCCTAATTTATTCCCCAGTTGCTTAACCTTCTTCTGAATTATGGCCGCTGGTTCCTGAATTGTTTCTTGATAAAATTCAACATCTTTACTGAGGCTGTTTAATTTTAGAAAAGCGAAGCTAGGAGATTCAGCAACCTCATCTTTGCAAGCAAGAAAGCGGAGGATTCAGCGATCGCATCTTTGCATGTAAGAAAAATAGCGATCGCACTTGGAGCATCAACCAACGCCTGATTTCGCTTGTGATTCTGTATCTAAAGGTTTAAGGAAAAACGGTTATGGCAGCAGAAGAAGCATCGATTAACCTCATAAAAGATATAAACACCAGTGGAGTTTCCTCTAACCCGAACTCTCTGACCAATGTCAACGGCACACTGTACTTCAGTGCTACTGACAGCAGTGGTGGTTCTGAACTGTGGAAGAGTGATGGCACCGAGGCTGGTACTGTCCGCGTTAAGGATATCTTCTCTGGCACAGGTAGCTCTTATGCGAACTCTCTGACCAATGTCAACGGCACGCTGTACTTCAGTGCTACTGACAGCAGTGGGGGCAATGAACTGTGGAAAAGTGATGGCACCGAAGCTGGTACTGTCCGCGTCAAGGATATCTTCTCTGGCATAGGTAGCTCTAACCCGCAAAATCTGACCAAT